>JAIKYU010000095.1 GCA_024682835.1 Lachnospiraceae bacterium
GTTCCCCTCGTGACCTTGCTGGTCTTCCGTTCTCTTTACTTGGTTCGTTCTCTCTGAACGATTCTCCGATCCATCTTTCGATGCATCTTTCGGAATCTTTCAGGGTTGCATTACTGTTCAGTTGTCAAGGTCCGCGTTGCACTTGCCTGCTCTCTTTTTGCGAGAGCGAATGTTAGTATATCACCCGTCTCAGAGAAGTGCAAGCACTTTTTTTAAAAAAAACATATGAAATTTTATAATCCATCAAAGCCTTATTTTATCGGAGTTCCAGCGTTTGAATCGAGCTGTTCGTAACAGCGAGAAAACGATTCCGCACAGCGGTGGGCACCATCATCCGCACCGGCTGACTGAATGCGCCCGCGTATTTCTCATTCCCGTTCAGATCATAAATCAACCAGGCCTCCGCGCTGTATATGATCACGCGGTCCGAGGTCATGAGCACATCCTCGAACTCCTGGTCGAAGTACAGCGTCGTCAGCAGATCGCCGCCATCGTTGTATATGAGCAGGCGGTACGCGCCCTTCTCCGTGCTGTTGTGAAACAGCAGCGCGACGTGATTGTCACGCGCGTACACGCCCGTGATCTCCTCCCCGCCCATCAGATGTTCCGCGCGGCTTGTGGGAATCTGCGCGCCGGCGTAAAACATGATACGGTCATTGGAAACCGCGCAGACGGAACTGTCTCCCAAAAACTGTACGAAGGGCGCCACCACACCGGTATAGTCATATCCGCTGACGTAATTATCGATGGCGTTCTGTCCGACGGACCCAAAGTTATAAAAGGCGATGCTACTGCGAATCTTGCCGTCCTTCGCATATAAAAAGGACACGCCGACCAGCTCGCCGCTCGGTGAAATGCTGACAGCCAGTGGATATCCGCTGTCCGCCATGGTCGTTTTAAAATATGCAAGCGTCGTACCCTGCGCATCATAGAGATAAATCCACGCGTCGTCACGGTCATCAAGGATCACCGCGACCACTCCCTGTGACGCGACACAGAAGCCGCGAATCGGCAGATTGGTGTCAATCGTGCCGATCGGTCCCGTGGCGCCCGCGACATAGATCAGGTTGCCGTTGTAATCACCGACGGCGACGATATTCTTGCACGTGCGGATAATCGGCGCCTGCATTTCGTAGGTCTGGTTCCACAGTACCTCGCCGTCCGCATTGATGCAGCGGATACCGTCCTTGCTGTACTGCACGACCTGTTCGCCGAAAGCCAGGAATTCAGCCGTCTCCGCCTCGCTGATTGCCGCCTCCTTCACCACGTCTGCTTCGTGAAACACCTTATCGCGCCATGAGAAATAGGCGAGCGCCACGCCTGCGGCGATGAGTACGATCACCAGCGCGGTTCGATAGAGAATCGCGAGCTTGTGACTTCGGATTTTTTCGAGATAGGACGGCTCCGAAGCGGAACGCGCGGCAAAGTTTCTGATAGAAGCCATCAGTCGAACCGATATACCGTTGTCGAATCGAGTTCCCTGCCGGGTCCGAACACGGGTCTCTCAAATCCGTCCTGATTGAGGGAATTCGGGAAATACTGCGTCTCAAGGCAGAAGCCGTCGCGTGCTCCGTAGGATCCGCCGCCCTTTGCGTGAGGGGTAACCAGCGCATTGCCCGCGTAAAACTGTACGCCGGGCAGATCCGAAAGCGTGTGCATGGTGATTCCCGTCGCGGGGCAGGTCGTCACCGCCACCTCGCGCACAGTGCCGTCGGCGTCGTCCACGCAGAAATTGTGGTCATATCCTTTGACAAGCTTGAGCTGCTCGATATCCGTGTCAATCTCCCTGCCGATCTCCTTGGGAGAGGTAAAATCAAAGGGCGTCCCCGCAACCGGAGCGAGTTCGCCTGTCGGGATTGCCCCCGGCACGACAGGCAGATAATGGGATGCAAAAATCTGCATGATATGATCACCGATGTTGCCGGCATCATGGCCGCGCAGATTGAAATAGACATGGTTGGTCAGATTGAGAGGCGTGTCCTTATCGGATGTGGCATGATAATGGAGCGAAAGCGCCTGATCCTCCGAGAGCGCATAAGTGACGGAAATATCTCTGTTGCCGGGACAGCCGAGCTCACCATCGGGAACAAAGATGGAAAAGGTGACCTCCTGCTCTCCTTCCCGCGCATCCCAGACCTTTCTCTGAAAGCCGTATTTTTCATCATCGCTGTGCAGATTGTTGTCGTTTTCATTGACAGGCAGCGTGTATTCTGTGCCGCCTATGACATATTTCGCGCCGGCTGTGCGGTTGGCGACGGGGCCCACAACAGCGCCGAGATTGCCGCGGTTGCGGTAGTATTCCTTCAGATCTGACTGTCCGAGACAGACATCCACGGGGGGCTTATCTCCCCTCGGTATCACAATGTCCCGCAGAGTCGCTCCGAGGTTCAGCACGACCACACGCATTCCCGCACGGTTGGTCAGATGATACGCATATACCGGTTCGCCTCCGGCTGCCTCTCCGATGTGTTCCCGTTTTACTGCCATGTCTTTCCTCCTTCTGTTATGAAATGGTAAGTTTCCGTTCCCGGTATCACTTCGCCGTGCCACCGGAACAATACAGATCAGATTTCCGTACGCCCTTCAAGCGCCCGCATGAGGGTAACCTCGTCTATGTATTCCAGATCACCGCCGACCGGCACGCCGCTTGCAATTCGCGTAACCCTAATCCCGGTCGGCTTGATCAGCTTGCTCGCATACATCGCGGTGGTCTCGCCCTCAAGGCTTGAATTGGTCGCCAGAATGACCTCCTTTACATCCTCCTTTGCCAGACGCTCCATCAGCTCCTTCAGACGGATATCGGAGGGGCCGATCCCCAGCATCGGGGAAATCGCGCCGTGCAACACATGATACACACCCGTGTACTTGCCTGTTTTCTCATAAGCCGCCTGGTCGCGCGTGTTTTCAACGACCATGATCGTGTGGTGATCACGCTGCGGATTCTGGCAGATCGGGCAGATCTCCTCATCCGTAAGGGTGCAGCAGATCTTGCAGTGGTGCACATGCTCACGCGCGTCAAGAATCGCGTCAGACAAACGTTTCACACGATCCTTCGGCATATGCACGATATGAAATGCGATTCGTCCGGCGGATTTGTCGCCGATTCCCGGAAGTGCAGCCAGTTCTTCGATCAGTCGGTTAATGTAGCCGCTGTACAGGTTCAAAAGCCGATTCCCCCGGTCATCTTCCCAAGCAGTGCTTCGCTCTCCGCGTCTGCCAGCGCACCGGCCTCATTGACAGCCGCCACGATCATATCCTCCAGCATCTCCACATCCTCCGGGTCCAGCGCGTCCGGAGAAATCTTGATCTTTTTCAGCGCCTTTGCGCCGGAAACAGTGGCTTCCACCGCTCCGCCACCCGCCTTGGCTGTATACTCCTTTTCTTCCAGTTCCTTCTGGTTCTGCTCCATCTGGCGCTGCATCCGCTGTGCCTGCTTGAGCATGTTTGCATAGCCGCCCGGCATTCCGCCGCCCGGAAATCCACCTCTCTTAGCCATTATTGTTCTTCCTCCTCTTCTTCTATTTCAACCGGAAACTGAATACCCGCCTGCAGAATATCCTCCGCCGGCACCATCCTTTCCGCGTCCGCGCCGCCGTCACCGGCGCACAGAAACCGCAAATCCACCGATTTCCCGATCGCCTCCTCGATCGCCTGCTTCAGCACCCGTTCATGCTCGTGATCATTGGGCGAAACCAGGGTCGCAATATCCAATCCACTTACAATCGCCAGCGAGCCGTTTTCATCCACATAGAGCTCGGATCGCTCCATAAAGTCCCGCAATGGCTGCTTCAGACCGGCGAAGATCCGGTTTTTGTTTCGAATCAGCTCTCTGATTTCCTCCGGCAACGCCTTTGCCAGCTCCCTGAGGCGCGCGGCTTGTGCTTCCCCGCCCGCGTCGCCCGCGGCCGCCTGTCCGCCCGGTGCCGCAGCTGTCACATAGCCTCCGCTTTCAAGTTTTTTCACCACTGCCTGCAGCTGTCTGCCGGTTTTCTCGCTTTGCTGTTCCAGAATGCTTACCCGCGCGGCCAGATCCTGATTCTCTTTTTCCGTCCGTGGATGCAGGAGGCGGATCACCGCCATTTCAATCAGGACACGTTTCTGGGCCGAATAGCGGATCTGGGCGGAAAGCTCGGAAAAGATCCGGATATCGCGCAAAAGCGTGTCCAGATCCGTACCGGCTGCCACCTTTTCCATCTCCGCGAGATTCTCCGTGGAGACGTCCGTCAGGTGAGAACCGTCGCCGGCTGCCTTGATCAGCATCAGATTGCGCAGGTACCAGATAAAGTCATTGACATACTGCATCAGATCGCGTCCGTCCGCGACCGCCTCCGCGATCCGGTCAAGCGCATCCGTCACATTCCCGTCCTGCAGCGCGCAAAAGAGCCTGCCATACACCTCTGTCTCCACCGCGCCCAGCACGTCCAGCACCATATTGCGCGTCAGCTGCTGCCCATAGTAAAAAGCCGCGCACTGATCCAGGAGGGAAAGCCCGTCGCGAAGAGCACCGTCCGCCGCACGCGCAACAAAAGAGAGCGCGTCATCCGTCGCGTCAATCCCCTCCGCCAGTGATACCTGTCTCAGACGGTCCGTAATCTCGTCCAGTGAAATGCGGTGGAAATCATACCGCTGGCACCGGGAGAGGATCGTTACCGGAATCTTCTGCATTTCTGTCGTCGCCAGCAGAAAAATCACATGCGCAGGCGGTTCCTCCAGTGTTTTCAGCAACGCGTTAAACGCCGCTGCCGTGAACATATGCACCTCATCCACGATATAGACCCGATACCGGCCGATCGTCGGCGAATAATCGATCTCTTCTATGATCTGCCGCACCTCGTCCACGCCGTTATTGGATGCCGCATCCAGTTCGACGACATTGAGCGCCGCGCCGGAGGCTATCGCCCTGCATACCGCGCACTCCCCGCACGGAGAGCCATTCTGCGGATTCTCACAATTGACGGCCCGCGCAAAAATTTTTGCGATCGTTGTTTTTCCCGTTCCCCGGGTGCCGACAAACAGATACGCATGGCCGATCCGCCCGGTGCGTATCTGATTGCGCAGCGTTGTGACAATATGCTCCTGTCCGCGCACATCATCAAAGGTGAGCGGACGATACTTTCTGTATAAGGCTACATATGACATGCCTGTGTCCGTTCCTCAATCACCGAAGGATATGCCAAGCATCTTGGCTTCCTTGATGATACCCGCATCCGGATCCACGGTCTTTAACTTGCCTGCGACCTCCTCCAGCGGAACCTTGACGATCTCCCGATTCTTGTATGCGACCATGAAACCGTACTGTCCCTTAAGAATCAGCCGTCCGGCCTCCGCGCCGAGTCGACTCGCAAAGACACGGTCGTAGGGATCCGGCGTACCGCCTCGCTGCATATGTCCGGGCACCGTTACGCGCACTTCCCTGCCCGTTCGCTTCTCGATCTCTGACGCCACTTCGTAAGATACCGAAGGCACCTTGCGCTTGGCCAGCTTCTCCTTGTATTCCTTTTTGGAAAGCTTTGCGTCTTCCTTTGAGATAGCACCCTCCGCAACCGCAAGAATCGTGAAATGGCTGCCGTGCTTATCACGCATCTCGATCGCCTCGCAGATCTTATCGATGTCATAGGGGATCTCCGGAATCAGGATGATATCCGCTCCGCTGGCCATACCGGCATTGAGTGTGAGCCATCCGGCCTTGTGTCCCATCACCTCCACGATAAAGACGCGTCCGTGAGAGTCCGCCGTCGTATGGATCCGGTCGATCACATCCGTTGCGATGCCCACCGCGCTCTGGAAGCCGAAAGTCATATCCGTCCCCCAAAGATCATTATCGATGGTCTTCGGAAGGGAAACCACATGCAGTCCCTCCTGATTCAGAAGGTTGGCCGTCTTCTGCGAGCCGTTGCCGCCAAGAACCACCAGACAGTCAAGCTGCAGCTTATAGTAATTCTGTTTCATCGCCTCGACCTTGTCGAGACCGTTTTCATCCGGTTCGCGAATCTCCTTGAAGGGCATCCGGGAACTGCCGAGAATCGTGCCGCCGCGGGTCAGAATACCGGTAAAATCCGCGGAGGTCAGCAGCCGGAAATGGGAATAAATCAGTCCCTTATATCCTTCCAGGAAACCGTAAAGCTCAATCTCCTCGCCACTGTGCATCAGGCATTTGACTACACCGCGCATCGCCGCATTCAGCGCCTGACAGTCACCACCGCTCGTCAACATACCGATTCTCCGCATAGGTCAGCCTCCTTTGAAGAATAAAAAGACAAATTGCAACCGAATATATTATAATAAGATTCGAACGCCATGACAAGGATAAGGACTACGAATCGGTCTCATGAACAGCCAGACAGCCAAAACCTCTGAATACACGCGGACAAAGGGATCATCCATCAGGCAGACTGTGATCTGCACGGCAGCAATGGTGATCTGTATGCTTGCCGTCCTTCTGTGCGGTCTTTCCGCCGCTCCACAGCGAAACTGGCAGGAGTTCCCGCGACAGGAAAAACAGTACGAGGAGCTTACAGCCGCCATCACTTCCGGCCAGCTCTCTCTCCTGGAGGAACCGGCTCCGTTTCTGGCCGCGATGGACAACCCCTACGATCCGACGGCGCGCGCACTTGCATCCGAAGAGCACGGCGGATCCGGTCTGATCGATATGGCCTACTACAACGGCAGATACTACGTCTATTTTGGTGTCACGCCTGTTCTGCTCCTGTTTCTGCCGGTTTTCCTGCTGACCGGCCGCATTCTCCAGACCTGGATCGCCGTCATCCTCTGTGCCGTCCTGTGCGTACCCGTTGGTTTTCTTTTTGTCCGGGCGCTCTGTGACCGGTTTTTCCGTGACTCCGTGTATTCGGTCCGTCTGCTGCTGTCTCTGTTTCTTCCGGGCGTGCTGGGCATTCCCTACCTGGCAGCCTTCTGTACGACCTATTCCCTGCCTGCCGTCCTGGGACTGCTCCTGCTCCTGACAGGCTTCACCCTCCTGCTGTCGGCCGAGCGACCGGACGGATCCATGCAACAGGGAAAACTGGCCTGCGGCTCCGTTTGTCTCGCACTGACCATCGGCTGCCGTCCTGCTTTTGCGGCCGCCTACCTTCTGTTGTTTCCCCTGTTTGGTGGTGCAATACGAAAGGGGGCTTTTTTCCGGTTACGCAAGGACGCTGTCCGGAATACGGCGGCCGTTCTGCTGCCTGCCTTTGTCATCGGATCCGGCTTTCTTATCTACAACGCCCTTCGTTTTGACAACCCCTTCGAATTCGGCTTTCACTACCTCTTCACCACCAGAGATCTGCTGCATGGCCGCCATACGCCGGCACAGACTCTGACCGGTGCCCACCTGCTGTTCCTGCAGATGCCGATCCTGCACCGCGTGTTCCCCTTCCTGGAGACCATTGAAATCCCCTGGCAAAACGAGAATTCGCTCTATGTTGAGCCGATGTTCGGCGGGCTGCTGCCGCTTCATCCCCTGATTCCGGCCGGGCTGCTGCTTTTGCCGTTTCTGTTTATCCGCAGGGACCGCTCCGGCCGCGTCTGCCGGGCACTTGCCCTTAGTTCCGCGGCACTCGGTGTGCTTCTGCTGTTCATCGATTCTTCTATCGCCGGCATCTCCCAGCGCTACGAATCGGATTTCGCCCTGTTTTTCTACCTGCCTGCGGCAATCGGCATTCTGACCCTCTGTGAACGTCCGGCAACCTCATCACCAAAAGACGGGCAGACCACCGTCTCCCCGTCTTCCGATAAGCGCAGACAACACGCGCTTCATTTCCTTATTATTCTTCTTCCCATTCTGCTCTTTGCGGAGATTTTCCTTTCTTTTTCCTCCATCCTCTGCGACGGCCGCTATCTCGCCATGCGCGACTGGAATCCCGCCGCCTATAACCGGATCGCTGAATTTTTCCACTGACCGGTTATCGCTTGTCCTTATCGATGGATTCCAGAAGGAGTGTGGCAGTAATCGCATAGAGCGCCGTCCACATCAGAATCCACGCCCAGCATTTGAGCACGACACGCCACTCATGCGCATATTCCTGTTTCTGATTATACTTAGCCGTCTCATACATGAAGTCATCCCGGAGATTATTTCTCTCCATGTACTGCAGCACAGGCAGGATCACCTTTTCTCCATCGACCTCCACATCCTTCATTTTCACCGCGCTGTTCCATATGGTGACCATAGGAAGGGAATTATAATCCCCCTGGGCACAGAGAGCCGTGAGTCCCCATTTGGAAATCGTAATATTGGTAAGCGGCGTCGCCTCCCTGGGCAGTGTGAAAAAGGATCCTGAAAAAACAAGCTGAATGATCAGCAGGAACGGCATGACCGTCATGGCCGTTGTTGTGGTGCGGGCCACGGCGGAAACCAGAAGCGCCAGCATATCCGCGCAGTAGGTGATCAGGAATAAGGTAAACCAGATTTCCGCCAACGGAAACCTGCTGAACAGGGAGGCCGTCGGAAATACCACGCGCAGTCCTCTGCACACAACGATGGTGATCACGGCCTGCATCGCGCACAAAATGGCCTGAAAGATCATATGTGCCGTCATGTACGCGCTGATATGAAGACCGGATCGATGCTCTCTCTTGATGATGGGCCGTTCCCTGCAGATCACCTGAATGGAATTGAAAAATCCGTTCCAGATACACACGCAGGACAGCGCAAAGGTTCCTGTCGCTGTCCCCTCCATGGTCTTGAACAGATTGCTTCCCACGGCAAAGGACACCAATCCCGCAATCACTGCGGACATGGGCAGCACCTTCCAGTCGTTCTGAAAGATAAACATCCTGAACAATTTGCCCAGATAAATAATGGTCTGGTGAAAATGTCCGCGATGCTCCACGGTTTTTATGATCCGCACCTCATCCGGCCGCTGCACATCATCCGCCGATGCTGTCTGTTTTTCAGCGTCCTCCGGTCCCGTCTGTTGCGCGTCAGCCGCTGATTCCGTCTGCTGCGCAGGTTCTTCCGTTTCCACATGGGATTCGATATCCGCCGTCGTCTCCTGTTGTCTGGTTTCCGCCTGTTCCATAATCCCTACCCCGCCTTCTGCTGTGAAAGACTGTTAAATTTCTCCACAAATTCATCGGCCCGGCCTTCTCCGCCCTCTTCCTTCTGATTGATGGATTTGAGGATTTCCTCCATGGAGGATTTGCCGAAAAAGGTGTATGTCTCTTCCACGGAGCCGTACCACGCCAGGCGCCCCGTGCGTTTGGCATCCTTGGCCAGCACGATGACATCGTCAAAAAGATCGATGACGCGATCCGGCGTGTGGGTGATTACCAGCACAATCTTGCCCGTGTCCGCAATGGCGCGGAGCTTTTCGAAGAGGCCTCTCGCCACCACCCCGTCCAGACCGGAATCCGGTTCATCCAGAATAAAGAGGGAGGGATCGGAAATATACTCCATGGCGATGGACAGACGCTTGCGCTGACCGCCGGAAAGCTTTTCCACCAGATGATTTCGAACGCCGCCCAGACCGAACTGCTCCAGAACCACTTTGACACGTTTTCGCCTGTCCGCCCACGACACGGAAGCCGGCAGTCTGAGGGTGGCCGCGTCCGTCAGTGTCAGATGCACGGTGTCATTGCCCCGCATCAGATCCTGCTGCGGAACGAAGCCGATATCATATTTCATTCCCTCGTATTCCCTGTAAACATCGTGTCCGTCCAGCGTGATCACTGCCTTTGCTTTTTCGTATCCGGTCACGGCATTGACATAGGTCGTTTTACCGGCGCCGGAACCGCCCAGCAGAAGCACCATATGTCCCTTGGGAATCGTCATATGAATATCCCTGAGAAGGTACCGCTTGCGGAAAAAGTCGATCACTGCGCGTTCCCTGATATTGACGGTGAGTCCCTCTCCTGCCGTTGCCGCCTCGACGCCGGACAGTCCCGCCGCCTTGGCCCGGCCATAGTCCACCACCTTTTGGGATGGCATAAACTTAGGGGAAAGTCCCCACAGGATCAGCGTCGGTCCCTCCAGCAAAATCATCAGCAGAACCCAGCGCCGGCTCCTGTTAAACATCTGTGTCAGACCGCTGAATACACGTGCGGAGTAGATCAGATAGGTCAGATACATGACGACCATGACAACCAGCACCACCATATAAACGACACCCATCACCGTGGTGATTTTCTCTTTTGGCAGAAAGCGGCCGATGATATTAAGAAGGTTACAGATGACGTAAGTGATCGCAAAGGTGCGGCCATCCCGCTCTCTGTCGGCGCAACGTCCCAATTGATACTCCCTGGCTACCGGAATCAGGGCATACCATCCCCTCACACCGCATTTTCGAAAGATCAGCCAGTAGCCGATGACAGACAGGATATAGAAGCAACTATTGATTACGTTCCCTATCATCAGATTCAATTCCATGCGTTTGTCTCCTCCGTTGTGCCGGTTTCCCGATCAGAAGCGCTTATGTGGCGATTCATGCACACCAGACATCATACCATGATTTCCCATACGGGTCAAAAAACTCCCCGATAATTTCTCTTCTTCCCCTTTCGGTAAAGACAATTTTCTGATATGATAGGTGAGATGTTACGAACCCATGTGCAGAGCAGAGCCTGCACAGTTTTAAGCGGACAAATGAGGTGCGACGAATGAGTGAAGCAGAGAAAAACGAAATCTATGATGCCAGAAAACTGGGTACGGGGCGCATGCTCCTGCTGGGGCTCCAACACATGTTTGCCATGTTCGGTGCCACCATTCTCGTACCGATTCTGGTGAATTCCTACTTTAAAGGCGAGGGGTTGTCGGTCCAGGTAACGCTGTTCTTTGCGGGGATCGGAACCCTTTTCTTTCATCTGTGCACAAAGCTTAAGGTTCCGGCTTTCCTGGGATCCTCCTTCGCGTTCCTGGGCGGGTTTGCGACGGTTGCTGAACTGAATGTCGGTAAATTCGCATCCATGAATTACGGTGAAAAGCTTCCTTACGCCTGCGGCGGCATTTTCGTCGCCGGCCTCCTGTATCTGGTGCTGGCCCTGATCATCAAGCTGGTAGGAGTCAAGCGCGTCATGCGGTTCCTTCCGCCGGTGGTAACCGGTCCCATCATCATCTGCATCGGTCTTGGGCTTGCTCCCTCCGCGGTAAGCAACGCATCCACCTGCTGGCCGCTCGCCATCATCGCGTTTGCCGTGGTGGTGATCTTTAATATCTGGGGCAAGGGAATGTTCAGAATTATCCCCATCCTGATGGGCGTGGTCATCTCCTACGTCATCGCCCTGCTGATGAATGCCGCGGGATTCACCAACGCGGACGGCACGCCCATTCTGAACTTTGCGCCCATCGCACAGGCAAGCTGGGTAGGGCTTCCGCCCTTCCTGATCGCACGGTTTGATATCTCAGCCATTCTGGTGATGGCCCCCATTGCCCTCGCCACGATGATGGAGCACATCGGTGATATCTCCGCTATCTCCGCTACCACGAAAAAGAATTTCATCGAGGATCCGGGTCTGCACCGCACCCTTCTGGGCGACGGTCTGGCGACCTCTCTCGCTGCCCTGTTCGGCGGCCCCGCAAACACCACCTACGGGGAAAACACCGGTGTGTTGGAGCTCTCCAAGGTTTTTGATCCCCGCGTGGTGCGTATCGCTGCCGCCTATGCCGTGGTTTTGAGCTTCATTCCCAAGATTTCGCAGATCATCGGCACCATGCCCTCCGCCATCATCGGCGGCATCAGCTTCATTCTTTACGGCATGATCTCCGCCATCGGCGTGCGCAACATCGTGGAAAACAGGGTCGACTTCACCAAATCCCGGAATCTGATCATAGCGGCCGTGATTCTGGTGAGCGGTCTCGGCTTTTCGGACGGACTGACCTTCACCATCGGAAGCACCTCCGTCACCCTGACTGCGCTGGCTCTGGCGGCAATCCTCGGCATCGTTTTAAACGCCGTGCTGCCCGGCAATGACTATCAGTTCGGAGCAAATCCCAAAGGAGACATCAATCGTGGAGTAAGCTTTAACAATCATGAGGAGGACTGACATGGATTTTGCAAAGGAAGATAACATCTTTATTCTGAACCACCCGCTGATCCAGCATAAGATCACAAGACTGCGCGACAAAAACACCGGAACGGCGGAATTCCGCCAGATCGCCAGCGAAATCGCCATGCTTATGGGCTACGAAGCTCTTCGGGATCTGGAAACGGAAGACATCGAGGTGGAAACCCCCATTGAAAAGACCATGTCTCCCGTCATCTCCGGGCGCAAGCAGGCGGTGGTTCCGATCCTTCGTGCAGGCCTGGGCATGACGGAGGGCATTCTGAGTCTGCTACCCACTGCCAAGGTGGGACACATCGGCATGTACCGCGATCCAGACACCCACAAGCCCCACAGTTACTACTGCAAGCTGCCGGATCCCATCAACGAGCGGATCATCATTGTGACGGATCCCATGCTTGCAACCGGCGGCTCCGCCGTGGATGCCATCCGCTTCATCAAGGAGAAAGGCGGCATCAAGATCAAATTCATGTGCATCATCGCCGCACCGGAGGGTCTGGAACACCTGCATGAGGTTCATCCGGACGTACAGATCTATGTGGGACATCTGGACAGGGAACTGAACGGCAATGCTTACATCTGTCCGGGCCTCGGAGATGCCGGAGACCGGATCTTCGGAACAAAATAAAGCTGACAGGGAAGTGCCCGACCGGCACTTCCCTTTTTTCAGTCCGAATATCTCCTCGTATCCGTCACGTCGGAATACACGATTCCGCTGTGAACCGTCGGCCTGATATTCTTTTTCTCAAAGAGCTCCGTAACGGTGACAAATTCATAATCCTGCTTCTGCAGCGCAGGGATGATGGTATCCAGCGCCTCCACCGTCCTGTCATTTCCGGTCATATCATGCAGCAGAATAATACTGCCGTCGCGCACCGAATCCAGAATGAGAGAGGCTCTGGTTGCGGCATCCACGTCCGGTTCCCAGTCTCTTCCCCCGTGGCCGCAGATGAACGGCAGATCAATGTTTTCCACCATCGTCTCATTCACGTCAATAAACGGCGGGCGGAAAAACCGCGGCATCTCGCCGGTCAGTTCAAAAATTCGCTCACTGGTGTAGCGGATCTCCTCCCGGATGGTATCCGCATCCAGCGTGTCCATGTGGGCATGGGTCTTCGAGTGATTATCGATTTCGCATCCCATGTCATGTGCTTTTCTCACCATCTTTTCCGATTCTGGCGTGATATTGTTCGCGATCAGGAAAAACGAAGCGATAATCCCGTATTTCCGCAGTTTATCCAACACCTGCACCGTGGTCGTGGTGTTCGGTCCGTCATCAAAAGTCAGTGCGATCTGTTTTTTCATTCTTTTTTCCTCCTTAACCATTTTCAGTCACAATCCGCTTACCCCCTTGACAGGGAGGAAAGATTGCGATATGATTGCATTTGTCTTTCGAGGTGTGGCTCAGTTTGGCTAGAGCGCTACGTTCGGGACGTAGAGGCCGCTGGTTCGAATCCAGTCACCTCGATGAATGCGGGAATCCAGTAAAATCAAGGGTTCTCGCATTTTTGTTTCCATCAGGCGGGATCCTGCTCCTTCTTTTCTGCTTTGGCGAGATATCTGGAAGCGCTGGCCGTGTCCTTGACAAATACACCTCTGCAGTGGTTTGCGAGAAGCGTTTTGAGCCTGCGCAGCTTCTCAGGCGATTCGCTGACAGCAATGACCAGAGGCTTTTCGCTGTCGTCCTCTGTCTCCTCTCCGCCGGCATCCTGACGGATCAGCCCGGGATCCAGATACCGCAGGAGAATGGACTCCAGCGCTTCATACATGACCGGCTTGCTCAGGTAGTCCGTGAAGCCCTCCCGGATATAATTGTCCCGCGCCCCCACGATCGCATCGGCTGTGAGGGCGATGATCGGTGTGTCCTCCGCCAGCCGCTCTCTCCGGATCTCCTGAAGGGTCTGTCCGCCGGACATGCCGGGCATCATCTGATCCAGGAAGACCACATCGAAGCTCTTTTCTTTCAGAATATCCAGACATTCCTTTCCGGATTCCGCCGTGGTAACCCTGATTTTCGTGCTCTCCAGAAGCCCCTCCAGCACCTCAAGGTTCATTTCGTTGTCGTCAACCACGAGGATCCGCGCGCCCGGGGCAAGCAGGGCGGGTCTGTATTCCTCCGTATGACTCTGCATTTTCAAAAGATTCTGGGCAAAATCTCCTACGGGCGTCGGGTCCGTCACCGTCTGCTTCATGTAGGCCGTAAAGGTGGTTCCTTCGCCATACCTGCTCTGCACATCAATTCTGCCATCCATCATTTTGACCAGACGCATGGTGATGTTAAGCCCCAGTCCCGTGCCCTCGATGTTCCTGTTCTTGTCCTCCTCCAGGCGCTGGAACGATCCGAAAAGCTTGCCCAGATCCTCCTCCCTGATCCCAATCCCCGTGTCGGAGACAATGATCCGCAGCATCTGTGTTTCGTTTTCATAGATCACTTCCACAGAGACACTGCCCTCATGTGTGTACTTGATCGCGTTATTGATCAGATTGAGCATCACCTGGCGGATTCGGATCTCATCACCCAGCAAGACGGAAGGGATGTCCTCCGAGACCGAAAGGAGATACGCCAGTCCCTTGTCCCGCGCCTTCTTCATGGTCATATTGACCACATCGTTCATCACGGAAGCAAAATGATACTCCACCGGAATCAGCTCCATCTTTCCCGATTCGATCTTTGAAAAATCCAGAATATCGTTGATGATGGACAGCAGCGTCTTTCCGGCGCTCTGAATATCCAGCGCATATTTCCTGATGGGATCCCCCGGCGATGAACGAAGAATCATCTCATCCATTCCGATGATCGCATTCATCGGCGTCCTGATTTCATGGGACATATTGGCAAGGAAATCACTCTTTGCCTTGTTGGATGCGTTGGCTGCATCCTTCTCAAGCTCAAGCACCTTTCTCTCATAGGATGCCTTCTGTTCCTCCAGCCGCATCACTTCCATACGCTTTGCATATCTCTGTTCATTCCGGTGTCCGACGAAATAGAAGGCGGCAATCATCAGAAAAGCCAGTGTGTAGATGATGATGTTCAGGGTAATCTGATTCTTCACCTCCTCATAGAGAGCCCGGTCGCTGACCACCATCACAACAAACCACTGATTCATGATGCTGTTGACAAAAACGGTGGACGGTTCTCCGCCAAACGTCCAGGAAAAAATCCCCGAGCCGGTCTTTTTGATCGTCTCAAGATACGCAGCTCCGCCGTCGGCGTCGGTCAGATTGCTTCCCTTCCTCTCCTCCTGCCTGTGTGCGATGATCAGGCCCGTCTCATCGACGACAAATCCGTAGCCCTTTCCGTTGAGGGTCAGTTCCTTCATCATGGACTGGATGCCCTTGAGCTGAACATCCAGTGAAATGACGTTTTGTCTGTCCGGCAGCATTCTGCAGACAGAAATGATCATATTGCCCGTCTGCGCATCAATGTAGGGGGGAACGAAAACTACATCCCCCTCTCCCTGCTGTGCGGCAATATACCAGTCCCGGGTCCGCGGATCATATCCTTCCGGCGGTTCCCAGTTGAGACCGTCCATGTACTTGCTCATGATATATCCGTAAATCCCGTTGTAGTTTTCGTCAAACTGCTCCGATACGTTGTTGGTCTCCTCAACCAGAAATTCATGGATCCGGCTTGGCGTGCTGCCGCTGATCAGCATATGGTGCACCGCATCGGCGGTGACGTGCAGCACATTTTCCGCGGTGCTTAAGTGATTTTCGATCATGGAGGAAATGTTTAACATCCTGTCCTCAATGACCGCGTTCGAATTGGACACCGCAACGCTGTACATGAGTCTCGACGTGTAGACCACCATGACCACCACAAAAACAAACACCAGGATCAACGGGATGATCATGCTGTGCTTTTTGTGTTCATATTCCTTTGTCTTATCCGCCCTCATTCCTCTGCTTTGTCTCTCCGCAATCAGTCCGGTCATTCGATGGTGAAATATTTTTCCGGAACCTCCACCCGGGTCGCTCCCATATAATAACCGGGATCGCCCATGATATAGGTATCCTGATAGATCAGAAAGGTATTATCCAGTTTTTCACCGGTTGCCGCGTCCGTGTATGGCGCGCCGTTCCATTCGACCCCCGGCGAAAAAACGCCGTACGCCTTGGCAAGGTCATTGATATCCGTGAGGCTGCTCTCTCCGATAATCACATTGCGCGCGTGCTCCGCAAGGCCTGATGAAACGGTATAGCCGTAGGAATACGCCCAGGTGCCGAATCTTCCGGCACCCCCCTTTGCGACAACCGCCTTCTCCACCGTCGCAAGAATCTGCTTGAAATCACCGGACTCCGCACTCAGATCCAGATCCAGCGCCCCGGGATATCCCAGCAGCGGGGAAGGAAGGTCCGCTTCGATAAAGAAGCCGCCGCATTCCAGCAGCTTTTTGATCAGCGGCTCCGTATGAGCATCATTGGTACAGAAATACGCTGAATTCTGTCCGTATTTTTCCACCCAGCCGGGGACGTGCTCGAGAATATAGGACTGCGCCCTGGGAACCCCCACGTCAGTGGTCGGATCCGGTGCCTCTTCCATCTCAAACGTCATGCCGAATTCCTCGCACGCCGCCTTCATGATGGCGACTCTTCTGGACACGCTCTCATAGGAGAGATGCCGCGGAAAAGAGATGTGAACAAAGGTATCGCAGCCAAGCTCGTGCGCCGTCCGGATCATCAGGTAACCGCGATTGACAAAATCGCTGTTGACCACCAGATCCGCCACCGGACCGATATCGGAAAAATCCTCGTAGGCTTCACCCGCAATACAGATAATATCGGGTCTTTTCTCATGGATCTGACGAAAGGCCTCGGTCGTCCCGTCAACCGCCTGATTGACAATGATCGCCTTCATCTCGGGATCATCGGAAAGATTCACGATCGTCTGGATGGTTGTCTCCAGTTCCTCCGTGAAATTGTCCGGATAGATGGCAAGTGTCACCTGATCCTCTCCGTATTTTTCCTGAAAAGCCTCTGCGCCGCGCCTGTCGTCTTCAGACTGCGACAGTGATCCCGTGACGATCCCGATCCGGAAGCCGCCCGATTTCATCCCGTCTGCTGTTTCTTTCTGTGTCTGCGGCTCAGGAGACGTCTCCTCCTTCGCGTCACCCTTTGCTGCGGAGACGCCCGTATCTGCAGCCGGCGTTTTTTCTGCACTGCCGCAGGCCATTGTGAAAGTGATCAACAGAAGTGCCGTCAACACGCACGCCAGTCTGTTTTTCATCAAAAATCCCCCTCGCCCCTGGAAAACAGGTATCTTTACTTCTTCCTAAACCGAACGGATTCCAGCCCCATGCATCAATTCATGCCATATGATTATTATACACGGATTGCGGAAAAAATTCAGCCAGATGAACAAACGCTGTGAAAAATCTTGTCAGTCCGGCCGACTTTGCGCTATACTAAAATAGCGGTTTTGTATACTGCGATTGAAAGCAACTGCCGCATTCAGTCTTTCTCCGCGGTATATGCAGTTCACGTAATCGATTGCCTGCGGCAATCAATAACATGAACTAGTATTACATAAGGAACGAGAATGGACGAACAGAGGGAAAAAATTCTCATTGTCGATGATGAGCCCATGGTGCTCGCCGTCGCAAATAACATCCTGAAGGATCGATACGACGTCGTCTGCGCCGAATCTGCAGAGGATGGCGTTCGTGTCTGTAATGAAGCCCAGCCCGATCTCATTCTGACCGATCTGTATATGCCCGCCATGAGCGGTCTGGACATGGTCGATATCCTTCGGACCGAATTTGATTTCCATGCGCCTGTCATCTTTATGACGGGCATGGACGATGACACCGCAGAAACCCGCGTTTTCCACATGGGTGCAGAGGATTTCCTCAAAAAGCCCTTCCGTGCCGACGTGCTGCTCTACCGCATAGACAAGGTTCTGACCAACCGTGCCAGAATCAAGGAGCTCACAAGGGAATCCACCACCGACGGGCTGACGGGCTTTCTCAACAAAATCAGCGTGGAGCGTAAGCTGGCGGAAAGCTGCCGCTATGACAACGGTGTCCTGGCCATTCTTGATCTGGACAATTTCAAGCTGGTAAACGATCTGCACGGGCATGAGGCCGGCGATCGGATTCTGGTGGACTTTGCCGCGCTGCTCAAGAAAAACACACGCGCTGACGATATCGTCGGCAGAATCGGCGGAGACGAATTCATTGTCTTTTTCAAGGACATCAGCGACGAAGGGACAGTAGCCAATATTGTGGCACGGCTCAACGAACAGATCCACTCTGCCACCTCCATGGTTCTGCATGACAACGTGGACATTCCGCTCGGTGTATCCGCCGGCGCCGTCATTGTGCCACACAGCGGAACCGACTATGCCGAGCTCTTCAAGAAAGCGGACAAGGCTGTATACTACGTCAAGCAGCACGGCAAGCGCGCCTGTTCCGTCTATCAGGAGACAGCCGACGGGGAGGCCTTTTCCACCTCAGATCCGGAGGATATCCAGAAGCTGAGTCTTATCCTCGGCGAGCGCACGGTTTCCAACCACGCGCTGTGGCTCGGACAGAGTGCCTTCGGCTACATCTACCGCTACATGCTCCGCTACATGCAGCGATACCAGAGCACAGCCTACAAGGTGCTCTTTACGATCGTATTCATGTCCTCGGATATACTCCCCGCAGAATTTGCGGTGATCACGGAGCATCTGGGCGACATTCTGAAAAACTCCCTCCGCAACAGTGATATCATGATGCAGAGCGCGCCGAATCAGTTTTTCCTTCTGCTTCCGGGCGTGACGGAGTCCGTGATCCAGAGGGTCATTGACCGCACCATCTCCGCCTGGGATCGTTCCGATTATCACGATAAGGCACAGGTGTTCTACGAAGCGGAACAGATCGTCTCCGACCAGGATGCGTCCGGTAACACCATCCGGTCCGGCGGTGATGAGACCAGGATCAACAACTGGGTCGCCGTCATTGATGATGATCTGGCCGTTCTGAGAAAAGCTGATCAGCTTCTGAGCAGGCACGGTCTGACGGTGACCACCCTTTCCTCGGGTGAGGAGCTGCTGGAATTTACCACGGAAAAGCGTCCGGACGTGATTCTGCTCGATTACGACATGCCTGAACTGGACGGCGCAGCCGCCCTCATCCGCCTGCGCGAAGCGGAAAAGCAGGCAAATACCGGCGAGACGCCAGTGATCCTGATGGCTGACAGCGATGAACAGGAATCAGAAGCGGCCGCTTTGATCCCCGATGCCACAGACATCATCCGCAAGCCCTTCATTTCGGAGATTCTCATTCACCGCGTGCGTCAGGCAATCGAATTGGCCAGACTGCGCAGGGACAGCTGATCACCGACGCAGATTTTCCAGATAGGCGAGAACAAACGCCAGCGGTGAATTCCAGTAAATCGCGATCTCGTTCGTAGAATAGGAATCCGTGTGATCACGGTAGCACTTCATCGGTGCCTCCCCCTTCAAAGTCTCCGCATTGGCGATGGAATCACAGGCTCGGTAATTCGGGCCGCCGGAGACAAAGCCCGGAATCGGTTCCTCTATGCCGTCAGCGATAGTCGGGCGGTTATGCGGATTTCGAAATGCCCGTTCCCCGTATCCCGTCACATAACTCTGCCGGAGCGCGTTGCGCCCGAAGAGATAATCCAGCTGGTAGCGCGCCGTCCTGAGATAGGCTTCCTTTTTTGTCAGGTGATGAGCCATGATCAACACCATGGCGTTTGTCATGACGACCATGTTGCTGCCCCATTTGAAATCATGGGCATGAACGGCCACTTCATACGCATTTCCGGCCGCCGCACAAAGGCGGTCCGCCTCATCCGTCAGACCGACGCGAAGCCTGTCGCACAGATCCTCAGGAAACCTCCCTGTTTCTGCAAGGAGCACGGAAAACGATGCAAAGCCGCCCACGTCTGCCCATCCAAGGGCGACCGTGCTGACATGCAGCTCCAGAATCATCCGAATCCGGTTGAGGTATTTTTCATCACCGGTAAGCTGATACAGTTCCGCCGCCGCCCAGAGCCGTTCGTCCGCATCGATCGCATCCGCATAAGCACCGGTCGTACATTCCTTCGGATTATCAAATATCATCCGGCCGTTGGCTTCCAGCCAGTCTGCCGCCCTTAAAGCCGCTTCCCGCAGGGTCTTTGAGAAATCGCTGTCATACGCTTTATAGATCCGTGCCGCCAACGCCGTGACTGCCGCAAAATCTGCCGTCGCGAGTGATGAAACCGGAGTAATCACCATTGGAAGCCGGTCATCCTCCGGCATCACATATCCGACAAAGGAACGGGACGTCACCTTATGATGGACTCCCCCGTCGCTATCCTGCATCTGAAGCATCCAGTTCAGTTCATACCGGCACTCGTTCAGCAGATCCGGCATGCCGTTTCCGCTCTCGGGAATATCCAGACTCCGGTCGTAAGGAACCGGATTCAGCAGAAAGGAATACAAAAGATGCCCCAGCGTCACCGCACCGGGGGTGACATACCGTCCATAATCCCCCGCATCATGCCATCCGCCCGTGATCCGCACCGGCTTTCGGTCCGGCTCGAAAAGGAAGGACGCCTCGCTGCAATGGCAGGCTTTATGAGCGTACCGTCCGGCATACCGCTCCTCCAGTTCCATGCCGCATCGCTGGAAATAAAACATCCGAAGCACATCCCTTAACGCAGACGCGTAAGGATCGTCTCCTATCGTAAAGGACGGGCTTCGCGTCCCGTTATCATCCGTGAAATAATACCGTCCGGGTGTTGTCACCCCGGAAAAATCAATGACAGCCGCCTCTTCCCCGGAAAGAGACTGATATACCGGGGTTACGCTCCCGGACAGCACCTCCGATCCATCGTCCCGGAAAAGACGGTACGATGTCGTGCCGGAAGCGGTCGCATGTTTGGTTTCACCGGTCTCATACCCCAATTGTCTGACTTCTATCATTTCTCCTCCTTACTCCGAAAGGTCAAAATCATTGGCCATCAGCACGGAAAGTGCGGCATCGGGTTCCGCAGCAAGTCTTCTGGACTGATTAAGGATGGCCTCCTCCACCAGATTCCGCGCCAGTCTTCCGTTTCCTGCATCAGCTGCCCGTGTCGCCTGAACCAGATTAAAATACGTGGTGAGATGCATATCCGCCCCTTCATCGATCTGATACCCTTTGGATTTCGCGATGGATCTCGCAATCTTAAGCAGCTCCTCCCCGGTGTAGTCAGGAAAATGAATGATATTGGGGAACCTGCTCTTCAGGCCGGAATTGGAGGTCAGAAACTCCTGCATTTCATTGGAATAACCTGCCAGAATCACGATCAGATTGTCCCGGTTGTCCTCGATTCCTTTCACCAGCGTATCGATCGCCTCCAGGCCGAAGGTGTCATCCCTTCCCCGATACAGGCTATATGCTTCATCAATAAAGAGAACGCCTCCGATCGCCGACTGAATCACCTGGTTGGTGAGCGGAGCCGTGTGGCCGACATAGCGGCCGACCAGATCCGCGCGGGACACCTCCACCAGCTGTCCGCCGCTCAGCACACCGATCGCCTTGAGATACCTGCTTATGATCCTGGCAATCGTCGTCTTGCCGGTCCCCGGACTGCCGGTAAAGATCATATGCTTGCTGACCGACCCGGTTTTCAGCCCCTCCTCCTCCCGGCGCTTCTGCACCCGGTAATACTCCTCGAGTCCAAGCACATAATGCTTCACATCCGCAAGGCCCACAATCTCATCCATTTCCCGGCGGATCTCATCGATCTCTCCGCGATAATCCTTCGGCAGAAGAGCCGAAAGGTCAATCCGCTCCCCATCGTTAAGGGCATAGATAGAGCCGTCCTCCACCCCCAGGGTGAGCGTCGTTCCCCGCGGATAGTCTCCCTCCAGCCTGGCCTGCACCAATGCTTCCAGCACGGAGTCATAGAAATCGCGCATCGCCTGTATGCCGTCATGGCGGCGCGCTCTGTCAGCGCCATACTCTGCGAAACCCTCTGCGAATGTG
This sequence comes from Lachnospiraceae bacterium, assembly GCA_024682835.1. Lineage (GTDB taxonomy): Bacteria > Bacillota > Clostridia > Lachnospirales > Lachnospiraceae > Butyrivibrio. The sequence continues at coordinate 21,963 of JAIKYU010000095.1, forward strand.
ACGTTGAAAAAGCACTGTTCGGCAGCCCTCTTTTTCAGTTCCTCCAGTTCCGCAGCTGCGATTTTGCCGATCGCCTCCTCATCCAGTTTGGCGGTCACGCATACATCACCTCGCAGAGCATCGACAAACGGGGCGCCCAGGACGCCTGCCGCCTTGTCCAGTGATTTCTCCGTAAGGAACACCAGATACTTTCCCGACGCGCTCAGTTCGCTCACCACGTCGGAAGCCAGCGCGTTCTGAACGCTTACCAGCTGCCCCTTCTGCATCGTGTAGCGCCCGGGCAGAAGGAAACTCCCTTCCGTGACCAGAGAGGATATCCTCGCAAGCAGGGAGGGATGGCATTCCTCAAAATGCTCGAACAGCAGGATGTCTGACCCGCTCTGGAGCGCCGAATAAATGTCCTGCAGAAAGATGCTTTCCATCGCTGCATCCGGATAGATTCCCAGATCCACCGTGCGGATATCCGGGCTCTTCAGGATGTGTCTGGCGTACAACTCCTTTGCCAGCTCGCAAAGTGCAAGATGCCTGCCGGTGTCTTCCGGTCCGGCTACAAACATCGCATTTTTTGCGTGTTTCCCCTCCGGAGGCATGACATACGGCCGTTTGAAGGCAATGATCAGTTTTTTGATAAATGCCTCCTGGCCGAAGATTTTCTTTTCAAGCTCCGCTGCGACCCCGGAAAAGGCATCGAGGGCCGCTTCTCCCGCCAATGGTGCCAGGGCGGCACCGGTGCCTGCGGAAGAGGCATCCGACGCACTCGCCGTCTGCCCGCCGGTCATCGTGGGAAGGCCGAAATCCTTATGCAGATTCTCATTCAGTTCCCGGATCTCCCTGTCAAGTTTCTGCTGGTTCAACATCAATTGACGGTTGACCGCATCGGCACCGGCGAACAGATCCATCGATGACGGATTTCGTCCGGTCACCTTGATCAGATTCTCAGACAATGTGCCGCCGTTTTTCTTCTTGAGCTTCTCCGCCTTTTTAATCTCATCGAGCGTATAATCGGAACCGCCTCCCATGGAGGACATGGCATCCATGAAACTGTCACTCATCTCATCTCTTCTCCTCTATAAACGCACCTGTTTCTTCAACCTGACGAAACCGCGACACCATCACATAGCTTCCTGCGATACCGGATGGAAGGCGCCCACACGCCACAGCCGTGTTGTGGTGCCGCATAACGCGGAAAAGGGATATTCCGCAGCGCATATCCCGCCAGAAACCAGTGAAGCAGATCCCGGGAGTGCAGAATCGGCAAACCCGGCATGTTGCAAAAGCTCGAAGCGGTCAGGTAGTAATCTTCACCGATCCGGATGGCGTCCGGATCGGACTAATCCGCAAAAATGACCGGATTGCGGTACGTTTCTTTCGATTCAGCGCTTATTGCTGTTTCTCCAGATATGCATCTTTTCCGCTTCACTGATCAGCTCATCCCTGAAATCCGGATGAGCGATTGAGATCAGTGCCTCCGCCCGCTCCCATACCGATTTGCCCTTCAGACAAACCTTGCCGTACTCTGTCACGATATTCATCGCATTCGCGCGTGTATCCGTGACGATGGAACCGGCGGGAAGCGTCGGTAGAATGCGGCTCGCGATCGTTCCATCCTTTTGTTTGAAGGTAGAGGAAAGGCATACAAAGCTCTTGCCACCATTTGACAGATGCGCTCCCATCACAAAATCAAGCTGTCCGCCCGCTCCGGAAATCTGTCTGGTTCCGTTGCTTTCCGCATTGATCTGCCCGAACAGATCCACGTTAATCGCATTGTTGATCGATATGAAGTTGTCGATGGAACGAATCACCTCGATATCGTTGGTGTAATCCACCGGCGCGCTCATGACCTGCGGGTTGTCGTTGACGAAATCATACAGCTTCTTCGTGCCGGCGCCGAAGGCAAAGGTCTGACGGAAACGGTCGATGTTCTTTTTGGCGCCCGTAATCTTGCCGGCGTTGTAGATATCCACAAAAGCATCCACATACATCTCCGTGTGAACACCCAGATCCTTCAAATCCGACTGGGCGATCATCCGGCCGACCGCGTTGGGCATTCCGCCGATGCCAAGCTGAAGGCAGGCACCGTCCGGGATCTCCTTCACGATCATTTCCGCCACCTTTTTATCCACTTCGGTCGGTTCACCGCCAGCCGGAATCTCTCCCAGCGGCAGGTTTTCGCCCTCCACGATCATCTCCACCTGTGAGATGTGAATGCCCTCCTCAAAACCGCCCAGACAACGGGGCATGTTGTGATTGACCTCCACGATAATGTGCTTTGCCTTTTCACAGGCCGCCATCAGGTGAGAAGCGGAAGGGCCGAAATTGAAATATCCGTGCGCATCCATCGGTGCCACCTGCGTGACGAGCACGTCCACACGCTCGATATTCTGTCTGTAATAGCGGGGCAGTTCAGAATAACGAAGCGGCGCGTAGAATGCCAGACCTCTGGATGCCAGTTTCCGTTCGTAGCCGCCCATATGCCAGGAATTCCATATAAAATGCGACGGATCGGCACCCTCCGTCTCAAAGATAGCAAGCGGCTTCGTCAGGATTCCGCCCCTGACCACCACATCGTTCAGTTCGGACATCCGTCCCGCCAGTGCCTTATCCATCGCTTCCGGCGTTGTCACGCACCAGCCGAAATCAACGAAATCGCCGGACTGAACCACCTTTGCCGCCTGCTCAGCTGAAACCAGTTTTCTGTTGTACTCTTCAGAATAATTCATGTCTGTCCTCCGGTCTTCATGGAAATGACTGCCGCTATCTGTATAACTTTATCACAGACTGCCGGTCTTGTGAAGTGTCTGCCGCGTTGTTGATGCAGGTTGACGCTCTTTGCCGGGATGTATTATAGTATACACTGCACCGAAAGGAGCAGATATCATGAAGGACAAAAAGCTGTCACTGAAGGATACCCTGGACAACGCTTTCTATGCGCTGAAGCTCGGGATCTCCTTCTCAGGAAAAATCTTTTTTAATATCATATTTGTCGCGATCCTTGGGTATTTCCAATGGGTCTTCTTTTCGTCGGTGTTTATGAAGCACATCGTAGGCAGCCTGGATCGCGGCGATGATCACATGAAGATCCTCACATACATCGGTATCTGCGGGCTTCTGGTCGGGCTGATGAACCTGTATCAGCATTACTTTGAAAACGTGACCCTGCCGATCGAGCTGACACGTCTTTACGGAAAGCTTTATCACATGCTCTTCGACAAGGCGAAAAATGTGGAGCTTTCCTGCTACGAGAATGCGGATTTTTACAACCGTTACACCATGGCAATGGACGGGGCCGATGAGAAGATCTCGGATATCATGAGGCGATTCTGGGGGATCATCTTCGGTTCCATCGCTACGGGATTTGTTTTTTATCTGATGTTTTCCATCGACCGGTTTGCCGTGATCTTCATCATCAGCCCTCTGTTGGGCAATTTCCTGTTCGGGAGCATCAAAAACCGGTTTGAGTATAAAAGATATCAGGAACAGGTGAGCGGTAACAAGATGATGAACTATGTAAGCCGCGTCATGTATCTTCCGGATTATGCCAAAGAGCTGCGACTCTTCAATGTATATGACCTCCTGAAAAGGCAGTTCTCCGACGCCACGGAAAACAACGTAAAAGCCGCTTCCAAATATGCCTTTTCGAATGCGTTCGTCAATTTCTGGAAGATTACCTTTACCTTTTCGGTCATCTTTGAAGGCGTCCTGTTTTATGCGATCTACAGAAATCTGGTGACGGGCTCCATCTCACTCGCCGATCTGACGATCATGACCAGCATGATGGTGTCGATGACCTGGATCCTGATCGGGCTGTTTGACGATATCGTGAATTTCATGAAGGACGGTGTCTTCATCAACAATCTGAGGGGATTTTTAGAATACGAGGAAAAGATCCCCGAGGATTCCGACGGTGAGATCCCGGAGACCTTTGAGACCCTTTCGTTCGAAGATGTCTCCTTCTCCTACACAGACGAAGAGACGATCCGGCATCTCACCTTTTCCATCAATAAAGGCGAGATCGCAGCGCTTGTCGGACACAACGGCGCCGGCAAGACCACGATCATCAAGCTCCTTTTGCGTCTGTACGATCCGACGGGCGGCGTCATCCGCCTGAACGGCAGGGATATCCGGGAATATAATCTCCACGCTTACAGAGAGCTTTTCGCAACCACCTTTCAGGATTTTGCCATCATGGGTATGTCCGTGAGGGACAATGTCCTCATGGGCCGTCACTATGAGGGCGAAGACGAAATCGTAGAAAGCGCGCTCAGAAAGGCCGGTATTTACGAGCGGATCGCGACACTGGAAAACGGCTTCACTACAGTCATGACAAAGGAATTTGACGAAAACGGCGCGGTCTTTTCCGGTGGTGAGAGCCAGAAGCTGGCCGTGTCGAGAACCTTTGCAAGGCCTGCGCCCGTCAAAATCTTTGACGAGCCCTCCAGTGCTCTGGACCCCATTGCCGAATATGAGCTGTTCAACAACATCGCCAAAGAAGGAAAGGAGCATACGCTCCTCTTTATCTCCCACAGACTCTCCAGCGTCAAGCACTGTGACAAGGTGTTCATGCTCGAAAAAGGTCAGATCATCGAAGAGGGCTCTCATGATGAACTTATGAAGCAAAACGGAAGCTACGCGAAAATGTACCGCCGCCAGGCCAACAACTACCTCGCGATCGAGGACGGAGAGGAGGCCGCGGTATGAGCGATGCAAAGAAAAGCACAAACAGGCAGTCCTTCAGTGAAGTTCTCTCCAACAACCTGTTCCTGATCAGGCTGTGTCTGTCCGCTTCGCCTGCGTTCGTGATTTTTCCCGTGATGGATGCCGTACGGAACCAGGTCTCCATCTTCTTCGAGCACACCGTCGGCATCGGATATGTGCTGGAGGCGGCCGAGTTTCATTACCCGTTCAAAAGGGTCGCGGCAGTGATCATCCTCCTTTTTGTCTGCATTTCCATCGGCATGATCTTTACGGTGTGGGTCGGAGATTATGTGCGGGAGAAAGAGGGGCCCAAGGTACGGCAAACGATCAAACTCATGCTCTATGACAAAGCAAAGGATCTGGACCTGGCGTGCTATGATAATCCGAACTATTACAACGAAATGATCCTTGCTATCGCCGAAGTGGACAAACAGATCGAGCGGTGCATACAGTTCCTCTCCAATGTATTCGCGGGCCTGGCCACCTTTATCACCACGGGGATCTACTTCCTGAAAAAGGACGGAGTCTCCATCCTGTTTGCTGTCTGCTCCTTCGTGCTGACCTTTGTTTTTATGCAGGCCTACAACAGGCTCTCCTATCAGATCAGGATATCGAGAAACCCGCACGAAAGAAAGCGCGAGTATGTAAAGCGGGTTTTCTACCTCCCGGACTGTGCCAAGGAAATGCGCCTCAACCCGGGCGTGAGCGACAGTCTTTACCGGGAGTTCGATGCGGCAAATGAAGAGATCATCGCCGTCGAGAAAAAAAATGCGAAGAAGCATTTCCTGTTCAGCTTCATCGCCAATTACATCGGCAACGATTTCTTCTGCGACGTGATCTACATCGGCTACCTGGTGCTCAAAGCGACCGTCTGGGGGGCACTTTCCTTTTCAAGCGTCGCGATCCTGTACAACTCCTTCGGACGAATGAAGCGAGGTCTGCGCGTCTTTACGGACACCTATCCCTTTGCCTGCGAGTCAAGTCTCTACATCCACAAGATCCGGAGCTTCCTTGAATACGAGTCAACGATCGTCTCAAAGGAAAAACTGATTCCTGACACACGGGCAAAGGATGTGCATATCGAAGATCTTGCCTTTTCCTATCAGAAAACAGGCAATGATCTTCTGAAGAACATCCATATCGACATCAAACCCGGAGAAAAAATCGCGCTGGTCGGATACAACGGTGCAGGCAAAACCACACTCGTCAAACTGCTCATGAGGCTGTACGATCCCGACAGCGGGAGGATCGAGATGTGCGGCAAAGACATCAGGGCTTATGATGTGGAAAAACTCAGGCGTTCCATCGGTGTCGTGTTCCAGGATTTCAGGATCTTCGCCGGAACGGTTGCGGAAAATGTGGTCATGGACACCCTGAAGGGAGGCGAGGAGAAAAAGATCCGCGAAGCTCTTTCCGACAGCGGACTTCTGAAGCGCATTGACAGCATGGAAAACGGTACCGAAAGCTACCTCACGACCGAAACGCGCGATGACGGCATCAATCTGTCCGGAGGAGAATCGCAGAAGCTCGCCATTTCCAGAGTGTTCTATCAGAATGCAGGGCTCATGATCCTTGACGAACCCTCCAGCGCGCTCGATCCCATTGCCGAGTATCAGCTCAACCACGCAATGCTCACGGCGACCATGGACAAGACCGTGATCTTCATCTCGCACCGCCTGTCCACCACCCGGATCGCGGACCGCATCATCATGCTGGAGAACGGGCAGGTGGTCGAAGAAGGCACGCACGATGAGCTCCTTGCCCGCGGAGGTAAATACGCCGGCATGTGGCGTGTTCAGGCCGGGGCTTACATGTAAAGCTTCGCTGCTTCGCCTTCAGCCTTCCGGTCATAATTCCTCTATCCATGTAAAGAACTTATCCAGTCCCTTGTTTTCTTCCCGTGTCTCCATAAACATCCCCGCCGTATACCAGGAATGCGTATTTTTCTTATCCTCTACGCTGTAAAGCTCACACGAATTCCCCAGCTCTTTTGCCTTTTTGGCGAAATCTTCAGCGCAGGAATACTCAATCAGCCCATCATGCTTACTCTGGATCAGAAGCATCGGAATATTGTTCTTTGCCATCAACGCGACAGGTTCCCCGTTCCTCCTGTTATCCCCCTTTCTGAACAGCTGGTCCAGCAGCAGCCTGATCGTCAGTCCCTGATCTTCCCTGAAACTGTACGGTCCGCCGGAGCCAATAAATCCAATGATATTCGAAACATCAACCCCATACTCTTTCTGATCCTTTTGCGAGTAACACATGATCGATGTCAGATGCGCTCCGGCAGACGGTCCCGCCATGATGACCTTTGACGTATCTACCCCTTTATCTTTCAGGTAGCTGATCGCAGAACGATATGCCTCACAGACATCCTTGATCTGACATGGATATTTGTATTTTGGAGACAGTCTGTACCCCAAAGAAACAAACCGGTATCCCTGATCACAGACACATTGTCCTACATAATCAAAAAATCTCGGATTTCCCGCATTCCAGCCTCCGCCATGAACCCAGATAATGATCTTGTCACTGACAACCTTCCCGGGTTCGTAGTAAAGAAAATACTGCTCCTTATCACGGCCATAGGAAACCTCAGCCGGCTTATATGTTTTCTTTATCCGGGACATCTTTCTGAATATCCCGAAGTAACTCAGACTTTCACGCAAATAATCATTCATCTCATCTCCAATCTCACAGGCAATCACCACGTCCCGCCACAAGGTTTCGTCATCTACTGTTTTTTAGCCTTACGTAGTGTTTCCATAGTCAATTTCATAATGTGTCTACTCTCTTATGCATTGATTCTGCGCTCCCAGATCAAATATCGTCATCTGCGTATACCGTTCCGGCAGTTCCTGCATATATCCAAAGCACTCTTCGGGACTCGACAGGATCCCATGATTCTTGCAGACAAGCTTGAATACCCTCATCAATTCTTTTGCGTTCGGGCTTGGCAGCTCATACGCATTCCCGTATCGTTTGATATACCGCTCTTTCATTCCCGGAAAATGCTTGTCAAGGGCGGTATAATAATACTCTCTGTCGCCTTCCCGAAGCGTAAGGCCCATACCGAAATCGATCACTCCCTTTACACCCGTACGGGCACATTCCTTCAGGATTGCAGTGATATTTTCTTCCGTATCGTTGATGAACGGAAGGATCGGTGTCAGCCATACGATCGTTGGGATCCCTCTTTCCTGCATCTTTTCCAGCACCTCAATGCGGCGCTTTGTATTACATACGTTTGGCTCCAGAATCCCGCAAAGATCATCATCATAAGTTGTGAGCGTCATCTGAACCACGCATTTTGCGGTGCGGTTGATCTCCGAAAGCAGATCGATATCCCGGAGAATACGATCTGATTTTGTCTGTATCGCAAGCCCGAAACCATACGCCAATATGATCTCCAGGCATTTCCTTGTAAGCCTTACATCCTCTTCACAATGCATATACGGATCCGACATGGCGCCGGTACTGATCATACATTTTTTTCTTTTCGATCTCAACGCCTTTGCAAGCAGTTCCGGCGCATTCCGCTTCACCTCTACATCTTCAAAAGGATGTGTAAACTGATAGCATTTGCTCCGGCTGTCACAATATATACAACCGTGGGTACATCCACGATAAATATTCATCCCATAATGTCCGCCGCTGCCGGTCAGGATCCCTTTGGCATCTACAAAATGCATGAAATCCCCTCTCACTTCTTTTCCATGATGCTTACCGCCGCACGCCTGAGAGGTCTTTCACAATTTCCCCGGCAAGCAGCAGACCCGCAACCGCAGGCACAAACGCCGTACTTCCCGGAATACTTCTCCGTTCGGTGTGCTCACTCTGTTCCATGGGAGCATCGATCGTATGTGTGCGGCAGTTTTCAGATATATCCTCCAACGGACGAATCGGCTGTTCATCCGAATAGACCACCTTCAGGCTTTTTACATTTCTCTTTTTCAATTCCCGCCGCATGACGCGGGCAAGTGGGCAGACCCGCGTTTCATAGATGTCGGCAATTTTAAGACGGCCCGCATCCAGCTTATTTCCGGCGCCCATGGCACTGATAACCGGAACCCCCTCCTTCTGTGAACGCAGGATCAGTTCAATTTTGGCAGTAACTGTGTCTACGGCATCAATCACATAATCATACTCATGAAACGGAAATTCATCCGCGTTTTCCGGCAGAAAGAAGCACTGATGTATGTCCACCCTCGCGTCCGGATTGATCTCCAGCATACGTTCACGCATTACTTCCACTTTGTATTTCCCAATGGTTTTTCTTGTCGCTATGATCTGCCGGTTCAGATTTGTCAGGCACACTTGATCATTATCGATGAGGTCAAATGCTCCGATTCCGCTCCGTACGAGGGCTTCGCACACATAACCGCCGACGCCTCCGATTCCGAAGATCGCAACCTTTTTACTGTATAAGCGCTCCATTCCTTCCGGTCCCAAAAGCAGCTGTGTTCTTGAAAACTGATTCCACATTTTTATACCACCCATCCGGCAACTCAATTTGACATCAACGTTTTTGTTGTTTCGATCACATCTTTATGCCTCAGATTGCGGGGCTCGAAGCGGATTATCATATATACAATCTGCATCACGATGCCTGCTCCGAAAGTACTGATGAGTGTTCCGATTCCGACAGGACCTCCGAGGAGCCACCCGACAAGGAGCACAACCGCCCACAAAATGACCTCAACGATTCCTATCGGGATTCTCTGCATCCTCTTCCCCAGCCCGACAAGCAACGCATCCCTTGGGCCGCAGCACTGTTCACTTTTCATATATACAGCCATTCCCAATGCCATAAACACGAATCCGACCAGCATAATTCCTATCCCCATCCACAGATTGCTGTTTAGAGGCAGCGGATTCATACTGTTAAACAGCTGCACGAAGTTTCCGGTAAGAAGCGCGTCTATAATGGTCCCGTAACCGATCTTTTCCTTCAAAAGCAGGTCGATCCCAAGAACCGTTACTGCTATTATGGTCATGGAAAGCCCGTAATTGAGCGGAGTATGATACGACAATCCCATACCCAGACAATCCCAGGGGGCGAGTCCGATATTTGCAAAAATAGTCAGATGAACACCGAAGGCAAAGATAAAGAGTCCTGCGATAATCCTGATCCATCCGAATATGATATCCTTTTTCATCAAACGTCCTTTTTGGTTCGGCTCATAGTCAATGTGCATGCCTTCAGGCGTCCTGCCTTTCTGCCCTTACAGAACAACCATTCAGGCGTTGCTTTCCTTTGGCGGCAAAAATCAGTGTTTCCACTGAAACAGATGGAGATCAACCTTTCCTTCAATAACGCTGATTCCTTCGGCGCCCTTTATCTTTTCCGTCATCATGTCAATTTTCATCTTCTATTTCCCCTTTAGCAAATAGATTGTCTTTACCCATTCCGCAAACATAAGGATTGCTGTCATACATGTGACAGAACTCAAGAAATTGCTTTCTTTGTTCAGAGTTATTTACGATTTTAACCAGTATCTCATTGGGAATCGTTCTTGCAAAAGCACCCGGGCCTGCCAGTTCTACATTCTTCACACCATTCTTTTCAAGAATCGCTTTCAGTTCATCCGGCATAAAGTGATATGAAATACTCCAGGGGGCTTCGCCTCTGTCGTAAGCTTTCTTACTCTCCTCTAAATCGCCGAACAGACCGGTCTCATAGGTCTTCATGATCGTATCCTTTGAAAAAGAAAATGCCTCGATCATCTGCTCACGACTGCTTAAGCACCACTGCACCCATCCATCTTTGCTGTCCTTATCGAGAATAAACTGATTCTTCTGAATAGGGTTTGCAAGATACGGAAGCGCCCCCAGTCTGCTTGAAACACTTATCATAATGCGCTTACGGGCAAGCCTTACCAGTTCGCTGATCGTCTTCTCCTGATGAGGATATGTATAAGAGATCGGTGAATCGAAAGACATAACCAGGTCAAAAGATCTGTCTTCATAAGCAGACAAATCTTCCAATACCCCCTGAACAAAAGTGATCCTGTCAAGCACGCCTTCTTTTTCAGCCAGTTCTCTGGCCTTATCAATCATTGGACGCGAAATATCAAAGTGCGTTACCTTGAGTCCTCGCTTTGCAAGAAGTATTGAGAAGCGCCCGCATCCGGCTCCGCCGTCAAATACTGTCCCGATACAATCAAGATTTGATAAGAGTTCTTTCTCTATGTGTGCTTTTTGCACGATATCATCTATGAATGTGTTCTCACGCTCCGCTTCAAGTTCACCCTTGTCCGGCTGATTCCACATCCTTTCGGATATTCTGGTACTGTAATCCATATGTTACTTACCTTCCTTCGCATCCTTTATTCTATAGTAATCTTCTGCATCGACGCCCATCTGATCGTCAAATGGAAAGTGAAACTACCGTCTCGACTGTGTTTTCGGACAGTTTTACCCAAGTGTTTTCATTGGTTCGCCCCATGAGCTGAGATCTCGGCCGTCATACCCCAGATATGTTTTTGCAGTCGTCTTGATCGGAGCTATCCGCGAAAGTTTCTCAGCAACAGATCCCTCAGATGATAATGATTCATCCTGAAGGACATTCCTTATCTCACAAAGCATAATTTCCCCGTCACCTTTCGTTATAGAGTCTGTCACCTCCAACTCAAAGTTGACCGGGGAATTATTGAGAATCGGAACGTTAAGTACTTCTCCCTTTCCTATATCAAGATTTATCTTCATTTTATCGGGATT
>JAIKYU010000107.1 GCA_024682835.1 Lachnospiraceae bacterium
GACTGCATCACCGCCCCGCTTAAGGAAAGCATGGCTCCCACGATAAATGCGCAGCAGGCTCTCGGAAGACGGATCTCCCAGAGGATGGACACCAGGCTACTTCCCACATCTGCCGGCAACGGCTGACCAAACAGCTTATAAGCAAGGATCGCCATGATCCCGCGGGGTGAAATGGAAACACTTCCGACTCCACCCGCAAGAACCATGACGACCACTGAAAAAACCACTGCCGCCGCAGTTTTTATGATCCGTTCCGATCTCTTCATAAAGAAAGCTCTTTCATGCCGCCGGCTTAAGCGCTGCCTCTTCTCCAAAATACTCGGGATAGATGGATTCTGCCATATCCCACAGCGCATCGATCACATGGTGGTTGGGCTGGTTCACCTCGTCGGCATTCAGCTGGTATACCGCACCGTTCTTTATGGCTGTCACGTTTTCCCAGCCCTGCATTTTCAGGATGGTATTGATCACATCGGGGGTGTACATATCCGCGGTGAGGATCACCTGCGGATCAGCGCCCACTGCTGCCTCCTCGGTAAGCGCAGGCCACTGGGAAGCTTCATCCTTTGCAATATTGATCGCGCCAGCCGTTTCAAGCATCTCATTGATATAGGTTCCCGGTCCCGCCGTATAAATGGTCGGATAATCAGCAGAGGGAGTAAACAGTTCAAACAAAACGGTCTTCTTTTCTTCCTCGGGGATCGTCGCTGCGATCGCGCTGATCTTGTCCAGATCTGCCTGCATCTCATCGGCAAGCTTCTTTCCTTCCGATTCCTTACCGATGCAGGTGCCGATGAAAATCAAATCCTCCTTGATCGCCTCAAGAGAGGTGCTGCTGGGGATATCCGCCACACAGATCCCCGCTTCCCTTACGGTAGCAAACGCATCCACACCGTCCTTGGAGCTCATTCCCGAAGTGAAAATGATGTCCGGAGCAAGCGCCACAAGCTTTTCCAGATCCGGAGCCATCATATCCATATAAAGAACATCTGCCGAAAGCTCACTGCCATAGGATGCCTGCGTATTGGTATCCGAGCATACGATTTGATCCGCAAGTCCCAGGTCAATCAGCACACGGGTGATCGAGGGCGCCATCGAAACGATCGTTTTGACTTCCGCGGGCACCTCGATTTCATTCCCGCTGCGATCCTTCATGGATTTTGCCGCAGCGGATGCTTCGGGCTCCTCCGCCTTGACTTCTTCCTGTGCGGGCTCTTCCTTTGCGGGCTCTTCCTTTGCGGGCTCTTCCTGTACGGGTTCTTCCGCCGCCTCTGTAACGGTTGCCTCCGCAGTGGCCGCAGGGGCTGCAGGTGATTCGTTACCGCAGCCGGCCAGCAGGCTTAATGCAGTCATCACCGCGGCAATACATGTAAGTGTTTTCTTCTTCATGATTCTGTCCTCCGTCAAGCAAAACAACAATAAAACAAAAAAACCGCTTGCGCGGCACACAAAACCAGAGCCGGCGACCCGACTCTTCGGCACCTGTTTTCTGTACCGGAAAAATGTGTGCCTGTGCTGTGGCTGAGATCCGGCTATACGGTAGCGGCACTGTCCGGGAGTCTCACCCGGTTCCCATTTAACAAGCCCCGTGAACGGTTCGTTCATGGCTCCACCAAAGCACCCCTGTTATATAGCACAGAATGTCTCTCAAGTCAATATCAAGGTGGAAAACGGCAGCCAAAAGCGCCTGCCGAACCGGCAGGCGCTTTGTACAATGCAGCGCCTTAAGAGCGCTTTTTCATGGTATGTTCAGTTCCGGCGGCACATCGATCTCCTGTCCGACATATTTTCCGTCCTTCTTCCGTTGCCTGACACATTCCGTCAGCAGATACTCGATCTGTCCGTTCACGGAGCGGAAGTCGTCCTCCGCCCAGGAGGCGATCGCGTCGTACAGCTTCTCGTTCAGCCGCAGCGGCACCTGTTTCTTTTCCGCCATTCGACCCGGCCGGCCGGATCGTTGATCCGGAAACCGGCCTCCCTCCTCTCTTTAATAAAGCGAACCGCTGTTCACGATGGGCTGCGCATCATGGTTGCCGCAGAGCACCACCAGCAGATTGGAAACCATTGCCGCCTTGCGCTCCTCGTCCAGATCGACCACACCGTCGTCCTTAAGCTTCTCCAGGGCCAGCTCCACCATGCCGACCGCGCCGTCAACGATCATCTTGCGCGCATCGATCAGTGCGGATGCCTGCTGTCTCTGCAGCATGGAAGCGGCGATTTCCGGCGCGTAGGCCAGATAGGTGATCCGTGCGTCGATGATCTCGATACCGGCATCGCTGACCTTATGCTGGATCTCCTCCTTGATCCGGTTGGCAACCGTCTCGGTAGAACCGCGAAGGCTTCCGTCGTCCGCCTGCCCGTCACCGGTCGTGTCGACATTCTGCGCCATGTCGTACGGATAGAGCTTCACGATGTTGCGCACCGCTGCGTCACTCTGGAGCGACAGATATTCCTTGTAATTGTCGACCGTGAACACCGCAGCTGCGGTATCGATCACGCGCCACATGACCGCCACACCGATCTCCACCGGATTGCCGAGGACGTCATTGACCTTCTGCTTCGCGTTGCTCAGCGTCATGATCTTTAACGAGATCTTCTTGCTGGACTGCTCCGTCTGCGCGCTCTGTCCGCCGGCGGTGGTCGTGATCATGAGGTTCTTGGCCTTGCTGCCGTCCACGTCGCCGCTCTGTCCGAGATGTGTCTTCGCTGCGGGATTCACCCCGACGCAGAAGGGATTGACCCAGTAGAAGCCGGCGTCCTTGAGTGTCCCGACATAATCACCGAACAGCGTGAGCACCAGCGCTTCCTGCGGGCCCAGCACCTTGAATCCCAGAAACGGGATCCACCCGATGCAGAACCAGATGATGGCAAGGATCAGGAGGAGCGGTGTGGTGGCTGCTCCGATGATCGCCGCCGGAATCGCTGCCAGGTAGAGCAGGATCCACAATACCAGCATGGCAAATCCGTTTCTGTTTGAATGCAGGATCTTTTCTTTCATGATGTCCCTCCTTCACGATGCGGTCCCACCTCTTTCATCGAATGGGAAAAAGATCATGCGGCCTATTCCGCTTCTGATTCATCGTGATATCATTATGATATCATATCGATTTATTTTGTCAAGTGTTTTTTGTAAAGATTCTTCAGATGCGGCCAAATCCATTTTTTACGTGTTTTTCTGATACTCCAGGATATCTCCGGGCTGGCAGTCCAGCGTCTCGCAGATCGCATCCGAGACTCCCGTTTTGTAAGCGAGATTCCCGGGGGTTCATATGTACCTTGACATGAAAATTTCCGCCTGTTATAATCGGGAACGATTCTCATATTGAGCAAAGAAGTGTCTTGACTGTTCCTGCAGTCGACAAGATAACAGAGTGCTTGCGCGCGGTTAGATCAATTTGCCATCATTCGGTAAGGAGATTTTTCTTTCTACGCGTGTGGGTTGGCAAAAGATGCACCACGGCTTCAGATGGGGGTACAGGCAAATGAAGATAAAAAGAGCTCTGGGTCTGTTGGCATGTGCGACCGCTCTTCTGCTGGCGGCGGGTTGCGGACAGAATGAAGGCCCGGCCGGAAAAAGAGCCTCAAACAATCAGAATAATGTACAGCGTATTCTTGAGCAGGGTATCTCAGATGCCGGAAGCACAGATGAGACCGATTCTGACATTCCCGAGCAGGATGCTCCGGCCGCGGATGCCGCGGAAGAACCGCAAAGCATAACACAGGAGGAAACCCCGTCACCGGTTCCGACCAGCGAATCAGTGGCGGAAATTCCGTCGCAGGTTCCGGCAAGCGAAGCTGTGGCGGATCCATCAACGGCAAGCGCCAAAGACGATGTGGATCTGACGGCGCTTTCCAGTACCATGGTTTATTCGGAAGTCTATAACATGATGACTCATCCTGAGGACTATATCGGGAAAACCGTAAAGATGAGCGGAGCGTATTCCATCTATCATGACGAGAGCACGGACAAGTATTACCACGCCTGCATCATATCAGATGCAACAGCCTGCTGTTCTCAGGGAATAGAGTTTGAACTGACGGAGGATTATACATATCCTGATGATTATCCGGAAGAAGGCGGCCAGATATGTGTGTCAGGTACATTTGATACCTATCGGGAAGGGGAATACAAATACTGTACATTGAGAGATGCTAAGATACTGGGATGATCAGCGTTCAGTGATCTGAAACTCCAGAAGATGCTGCCTCATCATGTGTGTTCATCAGGATCGTACTGCGGTAGGGCATACTGTCACAAAAGACAGATCAAATTCCCTTCCCTGCTCTAATATACTCAGAAGTCGATATGCGGGTCCTGTCGGATGGCTACGCCCACGTTCCCATGCTTCTACGGTTTTGGGCGAAACACCCATGTAGTTGGCAAAAACTGCCTGTGTCATTCCGGATTTATTCCGGATTGATCGGGCTTCTGTCCGATGACAAGCGAGTGATGTCTGCTTTGAACGCCCGGGCTGCTCCCGAATTGTAACCGCGGCGAAAACATGCTATACTGTCCGCATGTTTGACTTCATACAAAAGAAACTTCTGCCGGATGAACGCGCCGTTTCCGTCGACAAACTGCCCTACGAGCGATATTTCGCCGAGGGCATCCGCGGCGTCATCTTCGATATCGACAACACCCTGGTGATCCACGGTGCCCCGGCGGGCTGGCACACCATCCGGCTCATGGAGCATCTCAAAAGCCTGGGACTCACACCCTTCATCCTGTCCAACAACCGCGCCGAGCGTGTACAAAGCTTCGCCGGGGCGGTGGGTGCCGACTGCGTCTACAAAGCAGGCAAGCCCGGGCGGGGCGGATACCTGCGCGCCTGCGAAAGCCTGGGTCTTCGTCCCGACCAGGTCCTTGCGGTCGGCGATCAGATCTTCACTGACATTCTCGGTGCGAAGCGCGCAGGCATCCGGTCGGTGCTGGTGGAACCCATCGATCCAAGGGAAGAGCTGCAGATCAAAATCAAGAGAAAGCTCGAAAAGCCGTTCCTTTCAGCTTATCAAAGAAACAGACGTCGCCTGACGGGGAGGAATCAATGAGCAGCAAAAACACAGACAGCCGCACAGAACGCCGCGAGGGTGCGCCTGCCGAAGAGTCCCCGCGCCTCTTCGGCATCATCGGCGATCCCATTGGTCACACCCTCTCCCCACTGATCCACACACGCTTTGCCGAAAAAACCGGAAAATCCATCCGGGGCTATCTGCCCTTTGCGGTCCGCCGCGAGGATCTTTCCGATGCCATACGCGGCGCCCACGCACTGGGCATCGCCGGCATGAACGTCACTGTGCCGCATAAAAGCGGCGTCATTCCGCTGCTTGCCGGCATCGATCCGCTGGCGGCAAAGATCGGCGCCGTCAATACCCTCATTTATCAGGACGACGGCTACCGGGGCTGCAACACGGATGCCACGGGACTTAAATGCGCGCTTCTGGAAGCCGGCGTGACCCTTGCGGGCACCCGGGTCGTGATCCTCGGAGCAGGCGGTGCGGCCCGCGCGGCAGCGTTTCTTTGCGTGACGGAAGGCGCGGCGGAGGTGGTGATCATCAACCGGACAGCCGACAAAGCGGCTGCGCTCGCCGCGGACGTCAACGAAAAAACCGAAAAACAGGCGGCGCGTGCAGCCGATCTTTCCAGCTTCCTGTCGGAGCCTGTTTCTCCTGAACGGAAGTACCTCGCCATCCAGTGCACCTCCGTCGGACTTTCGCCTGACACAGAGCACGCGCCGGTAGAGGATCCCGCCTTTTTCGAACGCCTTTTCTTCGCAGTGGACATCGTCTACCGGCCGCTCATGACAAAGTTTCTGTGGCTCGCAAGACAGGCAGGCCTTCCCGTGCTGGGCGGCCTCTCCATGCTGCTCTACCAGGCGGCAGACGCCTTTTCCCTCTGGTTTCCGGACACCCGTCTCACGCAAAGCGATCTCCGGTCGGTCATGTGCGCGCTGAAGGCAGAGCTCCTCGGCGGCAGCTGCATCCGCCTGATCGGATTTATGGGGAGCGGCAAGACGACAATCGGTCAGACACTTGCGGACGTCCTTGGCTTTGACCTCTGGGACACTGACCGGATGATCGAGGAAAGCTGCAGAAAAACCGTGAGTGAAATCTTTGCCCGGGACGGCGAGGAAATGTTTCGCCGGATGGAGACCGCGACGCTCAAAATGATCGCCGAAGCCCTGTCGGAAAGCCCCTGGGAGGGTGAGACGGACGGCCTGATCCTTTCCACCGGCGGCGGCCTGCCGGTGCGCGAGGAAAACAGAAGGTGGCTTCGTCAGACACCGGGCAGCACCGTCTATCTGCGGGCACGCCCCGAAACCATCCTCGCCCGCCTGTCAGGCGACAGCACGAGGCCGCTCCTTTCCGGGGAGGATCAGGAAGAAAAGCGTTCCCGCACCATAGCCCTGCTCGCCGAACGGGAGGACATCTACGAAAGCTGTGCGGACCTTGTCATCGACACGGACGGCAAAACACCGGAGGCCATCGCGGCGGAGATTCTTGCGGGACTCCCCGTCAAACCCCGGATGGAGAAAGCAAACTGAAGTCGGCGACACCTTTCCGCCGCAAGTTTTAGTCAGGAGGCGTTTTATGAAAATTCTGGTGATCAACGGACCCAATCTGAATTTTCTGGGCATACGTGAAAAAGCAATATACGGCGAGGAATCCTATGATTCCCTGGTGACGCGGCTGACGGACAAGGCTGCGGCAGAGGGCGACGAGCTGACCTGCTTCCAGTCCAATCACGAGGGCGCCATCATCGACCGCATCCAGCAGGCCTATTTTGACAAAACGGAGGGCATCGTCATCAATCCCGGTGCCTACACGCACTACAGCTACGCGATTCACGATGCCCTGCGGAGCGTACCGGACATTCTGAAGGTCGAGGTGCACATCTCCGACATCAACGCCCGGGAGGAATTCCGCAAAATTTCCGTCACCGCGCCCGCCTGCGACGCGCAGATCGTGGGCCACGGACTGGCCGGTTACGAAGAAGCGATCGACCTGTTAAAAACCCGTTACTATTCGCAGTCGTAATACTATATAAAAGGGGCTGTCGCAATAGATATTGCGGCGCCCCTTCTCTAACCGGTAAAAATCCGACCGTGATGGCCGGATTTCATCCGATGAAAAAGACTGCCGCACTAATCACTTAGTGCGACAGCCCCTTTCTTCATCTGCCGGTTTCAGACCGTTTTCAGAAGCTCTGTTCCTTTTCCAGTGCCAGCGTCCTCGTCGTGAGATCGCAGACCTCTGCGGGTCCGAAATACTGAATGGCACCGGGATAAAGATAGCTGGTTTTCACCGCCCATTCCTCGCGGTGGGCCTCAAAATACTTGAACGGCGCGCCGTCCAGCTCGACCAGTGCCTTGCGGATCACGGGCTTGTCCTCGCCGTTTCTCCGCTCCATGTTCATCATCTTGGTGATCGGCATTCCGCCGGCGACCCACTCCTCAGCAGGGCGGGAAATGTTGGACACCTTGGAAAGATATCCGGTATAACCATACTGAATCAGCATGAATGCGTTGTAGCCCAGGGAGTAGCAGTAATCCGCGTCGAAGTTGGACGGGAATGCGCATCTGCCCTCATACCCGAAGAAATGGTGCTGGGTGCCGAACTTGCCCTTGTAGGTGCCGGCCGCCTTTCTCTTATCCAGCTCATTCTTCACCATCTCCGCAAACAGCTTCTCCGATTCAATCAGGGAAACCTGGACATTGCCGTGGGGATCTCTCTCCAGGAAAAGCTGCTGCTGAACGAACTGCGGCAGGATATCGAACACCGCGTAGGACTCCTTTGACAGACCCTCCTTGATGAAGGCCGTCTTCGCCTCCCAGTCGGGAAGCGCGTTGAATTTCTCCGTTTTTTCACCGGCCAGCAGCTCATTGATCTCGGCAATCAGCGCGGAGAATTCCGGCACAAACTCCACGATGCCCTCCGGGATGATGGCGACGCCGAAATACTCCCCGTTTGCCGCTCTCTTTTCCACGGAATCCGCGATATAACGGGTAATGTCCGCGAGGCTCATCTTCTTCTCGGCCACCTCTTCGCCGATCAGGCAGATATTCGGCTGGGTCTCCAGCGCGCATTCCAGCGCCACATGGGAAGCGGAACGGCCCATGACCTTGATAAAGTGCCAGTATTTCTTGGCGGAATTGGCATCGCGCTCGATGTTGCCGATGAGCTCGGAATAGGTCTTGGTCGCTGTATCGAAACCGAAGGAGGCCTCGATGTCCTCATTCTTCAGGTCGCCGTCAATGGTCTTGGGGCAGCCGATGACCTGCACGCCGGTCTGCTGCGCCGCCATATATTCCGCAAGAACCGCGGCGTTGGTGTTGGAGTCGTCACCGCCGATAATCACGATCGCGGTGAGGCCATGCTTCTTTGCCACTTCGGCAACGATCTTAAACTGCTCCTGGGTCTCGAGCTTCGTGCGGCCGGAACCGATGATATCAAAGCCGCCGGTGTTGCGGTAGGCATCGATGAAAGCGTCGTCAAACTCGATATAATCATCATCGATGAGTCCGCTGGGGCCACCCTTGAAGCCGAGCAGCACGTTGTTTTTATCCGTGGCCTTGATGGCATCATACAGACCGCAGATTACGTTATGTCCGCCGGGAGCCTGTCCGCCGGAGAGAATGACACCTACGACCTGCTTTTTGGAAGGCGCGGTGTTGGCACCCTTTTCAAAGGTGATCTCATTCTTCCCGTAGGTGTTGGGAAAGAGGGCGCGGATTTTATCCTGATCCGCCACGCTCTCGGTGGGCGCACCGTCCCTGACGCAGATCTCCGAAATGCCGTTTCTCAGCATGCCCGGAAGCTTGGGTTTGTATTCGTATCTGGCTTTCTGAAGTGGTGAAAGATTCATGTTTGTCTCCTTTGCTAAAAACAAATCAATGCAACGCCAACAGATGAATTATACCACGCATGTCAACCGGATATCAAACAAAACGAGAGGAACGTGATGACGTCCCTCCCGCCTATTATACACTGCTGTGCAGATTTCTTTGAAGGTATTATGAGATTCTTCTGACGGTGCCGTCCTCATCGGAGTAAGCTACGTCGCCCGCATTTGCACCGGTCACATCATTGGCGCTGCCGACAAAATACTGATATTCCTGAAGGATATCGTCCTTGTGCATGTCGGAGATGGCCCGCTCCATGTCGGATGTGTGAACACCGGCTCCGCTTCCAAGAAGATCCGCGGGCGTGCCGTTGGCCCAGAGCTGAACCGCCGCTTCACGGGGATCCTGATTGCCGCGCTGTGCGGGCTGGAAAACCTCCTCTTTTGCGGGCGCAACCGCTTGTGCCTCAACATTTGCGACCTCACGATCCGGCTGCAGCTCCCGTACTTCCTGTGCGCGAACCTGTCTGTCGTCCTGCCCGATACCAAACTGTCCGTTTGCATACGGAGCAATCGGTATTCTGTTGTTCATGTCAATCCGCATCATCCTGAAGTCCCTCTCCTCCTGTCGGGCCTCCTTGCCCGTACACTATACTATTCGGAAATTTCAGGAAAAAGTTTAGGGGTAAAAGAAAAAAAACAGTAGCTATTCTATACGCCGGCCGCCCGGAGGAGATCCCTGGTATACTGCTCCTGCGGATGGAAATAGACCTGTTCCACATCCCCCGACTCCACGATCCGGCCATCCCGCATGATCAGCACCCGGTCGCAGACCTTATAGATCACGCGCAGATCATGGGCAATCAGAAGAATCGCGATTCCCGCCTGCGTGCGGAGCTTTTCCAGCAGGGCGATGATCTGGGTCTGTACCGTCACATCCAGGGCGGAAACCGGTTCGTCCGCAATCAGCACGTTGGGGCCGCTGATCAGGGCCTCCGCGATCGCGACGCGCTGGCGCTGTCCGCCGGAAAGCTCCGAGGGTCTTCTCGCCAGAAAGCTCTCCGGAAGCTCCACCTGTTCCATCGCGTCTATGACGGCCTTTCTGCATTCCGCCGCGCGCTCTCTCCGTCTCCTGCCCCCGGTCAGCGCCTCGGTCAGGATCCATTCCACGGTATGAGCGGGATTGAGACTCCCATAGGGATCCTGAAAAACCATTGCCGGACGGAAATCTCTTTTCTCAATGGTCCCTTCCATGGGCGTAAGCAGGCCCAGGATCGTTCTGGCCAGCGTCGACTTGCCGCTGCCGCTCTCCCCGGCCAGCCCCAGGATTTCCCCCGCCTTCAGTGAAAACGTGATGTCATGAAGAATCTGTCTGGTGTGTCCAAGCTCCCGATACCCCGCGTCCAGATTGGAAACATGAAGAATGATCTGATTGTCGTTGTGAACCGGTATTTTCCTGTCGATCCCCGGAATCGCCGCGATCAGCTCCTGCGTGTAGGGTGCCTTCGGATGGACAAAAAGCGACTCGGTCTCCCCCTCTTCCACGATGCGTCCGTCCTTCATGACGATCACCCGGTGGCAGAGCTGCCTGACCAGGCTCAGATCATGCGAGATAAAAAGAATCGTGGTGTGCTTTGTGCGGTTGATCTCCTTAAGCAGTGAAATGATCTGCGCCTGCACCGTGACATCCAGCGCCGTCGTCGGTTCGTCCGCAATCAGAACCTTCGGCTCGGCGATCATCGCCGCGGCGATCATGACGCGCTGCCGCATCCCGCCGGAGAGCTCATGCGGATAGGAATCATAAACCCGCTCCGCATCGGAAAGCCCTACGCTCCTTAAAGCCTCCAGCGCTCTGCTTCGCCGGCCGGCGGCGTCTATATCCGGGTGATGAATGCGCAGGCTCTCCTCCACCTGCCTCCCGATCCGGTGCACCGGATTGAGCGAGGACATCGGTTCCTGAAAGATCACGGAGATTTCATCTCCCTGAAATCCGCGCAGCGTCTCCCTGTCGCAGTGCAGCAGGTCCGTATCCTCAAAAAGGATCTTCCCGTCGCGGATCACGCTGTGACGCTTGAGGAGTCCGGCGACCGCCAGGGCCGACAGACTCTTGCCGGCTCCGGATTCCCCGACGATTCCGACGATCTCGCCTCTCGTCAGGCACAGATCAAAATCGTGGACCGCCGTCTCCGGAAGCTTGTGGTCGCGGAACTCAATCTGCAGATCCTCGACCTGAAGAAGGGGTCTTTTCTGCTCATTCCCCATCGGGCCGCACCCCCTCTCCCATCAGCGAAAAACCCAGAATCATCAGCACCAGCACAAAGCCCGGCACAAAAGCCGTCATCGGTGCCTTGAACAGATACTGCTGGGACTCCGACAGCATCCTGCCAAGTGAAGCATCCGGCGGCTGCACGCCGATCCCCAGAAAGCTTAATCCCGCCTCTGCCAGCACCGCGTTGTTAAACCCGATCAGCACGGATGAAAGCAGCACATCCCGCGTGTTCGGCATAATATGAAAAAACATGATCCGGATGGGGCCGATGCCGTGCAGAACGGCGCTCGTCACATAATCCCGGTTCTTCTCCCTGAGGAATTCCCCGCGCACGGTGCGCGCAAAGCTCGGGACAAACGCGATGCCCAGCGCGGCGATCACGTGGTACCTTCCGCTGCCGAAGAGGCTCACAAACACGAGCGCAAGCAGAATACTGGGAAAGGCAAACATCGCATCCATGACCCGCATGAGAAGCTCATCCGGAATCCCGCCGAAATACCCGCAGATCGCGCCGATGACGGATCCCACGAGGGCTCCGATCGACACGGTCCCGAGCGCAATGAGCATGGTGGTGCGGATGCCCATGAGCAGACGGCTGTAGACATCCCTCCCGAGGTGATCCGTGCCCAGCGGATGACGCAGAGAAAAACCCATAAGCTTTGCTCCCTCATCCATCGCCGTCGGCGAATACGGCGTGTACACCAGGCCGATCAGGACAAGGAGAAACATCAGAGCCGTGATCACAAACCCTGCGCGGAACAGCCTGTTTCGATTTGCAAACCATTCCCGCATCACCTTTCCTCCCTTTCGATCCGGGGATCCAGCACGCGATACAGCCAGTCGGTCAGGAAATTGACCAGAATGACAAAGGCCGCCAGTCCCATAATGATCGTCTCCACAACCGGATAATCCCGTCCGAGGATCGATGTGAGCAAAAACCTGCCAAAGCCGGGGATGCCGAACACCTGCTCCACGACGACACTGCCCGCCACCATATCCGTCAGATTCATGGCAAGAAAGGTCAGCACCGGAAGAAACGCGTTTTTCAGCACATGTCCGTAGAGCACGGCCATGGTCGAATTGCCGCGGCTGTATGCCGTTCGGACATAGTCCCTGCGCGCTTCCGAAAGCACCGAGGCGCGCAGAAGCTTTGTCGTCATAGCCGCTCTGGGAAGCGCAATCGCCAGGGCGGGGAAGAACAGATAGCCCAGAAACCGCACCGGACTCACCTGATAGGACACGTAGCCCCCCGGCGTGAACAGCCGCAGAAGAATGCCGAAAACCCAGGTCAGCAGAATCCCCATAAAAAAGGGTGGAACTGCCATGATCACCTGCCCGACGATCACAAACACCCGGTCGAACAGCCGTCCCTCCCAGCGCGCGTGCAGAATTCCCATCGGAACGGACAGGACAAGCAGGAGCAGGAAGGATATGAGCACCAGCGAAAGCGTCACCAGGAATTTGTCCCCCAAAAGCTCCCGCACCGGCATATTATAGGAATAGGACACCCCGAAATCGCCTGTGACAAACTTTGAAATCCAGCGAAAATAACGCACCGGCAGCGGATCCGTCAGCCCCATGGCCTCACGCATGCGCAGGAGCGTCTCCGG
>JAIKYU010000131.1 GCA_024682835.1 Lachnospiraceae bacterium
GGTCTACGTGCGCTATCTCCTGCATAAGCTGGGCTACAATGACGATCGCCTCTACACCCATTACGGCCATGACAACACCGTCACCATGGACATGCTGCTGGGTGTCCGCTATCTCCTGTCCCGGGACGAGACCCTTGTCCATCCGGGCTATGAGAAGCTTTTCGACAAGGGGGACACCGGCGTCGGGGTCTGGCGCAATCCTTACGCGCTGTCGGCGGCGATTGCGGTGAAGGATTATGATCTTTCCGGAATCACGGACATTGACAATCCCTACACGCTCGAGGGCAATCCCTTCGACCTGCAGGAGGATATGCTCCGCCGTCTGACCGGTGAGCCGGCGCAGGTGTTTGTGCCGGCGGACACGGAGCCCGCGGAGGGAAACGGAAAGAAGACGCTGGATCTTCGGATCATCCCGGCTGTCGACGGTGAGGTGTATATGTATCTCGACGGACTGATGGGCACCGTGCAGGGGCTGGCCGTCTATCTGGACGATACGCTGCTTGCCGGCTACGGAAACGCCTCCAGCTACAAGATTCTGAACCTGGGGGTTCACGAGGCGGGGAAGGCCTTTTCCGTCCGCGTGGAGGGGGACAGTGACGAGCCGGATTTCGGAGAGCCGCTCTTTATGACGGAGGATCTGCAGGCGGTCGCCGCGATCTGCGACCGGCTGCGCGGACAGGAGATCGCATTCAGTAAGGACGGCAACGCAGGCATCCGGATGACGGTCCCGGAGGGCTGCGGCGGCATCGTCACCTCCGTTCCCTTTGAGGAGGGCTGGAGCGTGCCGAGTGAAAAGATTTACGGCGCGCTGATGTACATTCCCGCGGAAGAAGTGAAAAAACACACGCAGAACGGGGTGTTGACCATGCGTTTTCTCCCGAAGGGCATGCGGACAGGACTCGTGGTGTCGGTGATCACGCTCCTGCTGGTGCTTATATGGATCCTGCGGATGGTAAAGGAAAACAGACGGGGAGGAAATCCGGAAAAGGAGGAGAAAGAAAGGCCCGCTTTCAAGAGCGGCAGGACTGACGGTGCGGGAAAGATCAGAGCGGTCAGGCTGCTTGCACTGGCTGCGGCGATTGCCGCGCTCGGATTTCTTTGCGCCAGGGACAGCCGGGCGAAGGAGGATCACACCTACGTCCGGATCGGCGGGCAGGATATCGCGGTCTGTCAGAAGGAGGAGCAGGCATTTCTTTTTCTTCCGTCCTGGGCGGATCCCGGGGAGCTGCGTCTGAGTGAAGCCGTGCAGTCGCTTCATCCGGAGATCCTTCGGTCGGAGGGGCTTCCGGCCCTGTTTATCAACACCGTCTCGGGGAGCCTGGAGAGGGTCTATGCGGACAAGGAATACCGGGAGGCCGGATCGATAAGAGCCTTTGACGAAACGGGAGCGCTCGTCTGCGCGGGCGGACTGGAGTCGATCAAGGGGAGAGGCAATTATTCCTGGATGACGCAGGAATGGACGAAGAAGCCATTTACCATCCGGATCGGGGACGATGTTCCGCTGCTTGGCCAGCCCGCGGGCGGGAAATATGCGCTGCTTGCCAATGCCTCCGACGATACGCTCCTTCGCAACGACATCGGACGCGCCCTTCAGGTGCGTATGGGGATGCGGTTCGCCGAAAGGGGCACCTACACGGATCTGTATATCAACGGCGAGTACATGGGCGTGTACTACCTGTGCGCCACCACGGATCTGGGCAGTGACCGGATCGATATCACGAAAGTGAGTCCCTCCGCCTCCGGCGCGTATCTGCTCGAGAGGGAGCTCAAGGAACGCTATGAACTGGAGTGGACGGAGCAGACCAGGGGCTTTGTCACCGACAACGAGGAATATTTTGTGGTGCGTTCGCCCAAATATGCGACGGAGGCTGAGGTGGAGGCGATCGAAGCCTATATCACCCGGGCGGAAGCGGCCATTCTGGGGGAGTCGGACGCACGCTGCACGGATTATATCGATCTGGACACCTTTGTCAAAACCTATCTCACGGAGGAGCTTCTGAAAAACTACGACGGCGGGGTGTCCAGCGCCTATTACTACAAGGACGATGCGGACGGAAAGCTGTATGCCGCTCCCGGCTGGGATTACGACATGAGTCTGGGCAGCTATCTGGACTGGATGTCCCATGAGAACCCGAGGACAGAGACGCAGCTGTATCCCTATGAGGGGGCAAGCAGCTGGTTTAAGACCTTATATGCCGGCGAGCAGTTCAGGTCGATGGTGCAGGCCTGCTACCGGATGTACCGGGAGGATTTTGCACAGATTCTCCGCGGAAGAGGGGAGACACCGGGTGCCGTCCGGGGCAGCGCAGGCGGGAGCGATACGGAATCGCCCGCGAACGGCCGCGAGAGTGGTCAGCTGCCGCTTTGTGAGGCGAATTACCGGATGGAATACGCAAGGTGGCAGGAAATGTATGACGCCCGGGGGGAGATACCGGGCAGCGGGGCGGCATTTGGCCGGCTGGAGGCGTTCGCCGCAGCCAGAATGGCCTTTCTGGATGCGATATGGATTACCGGGTAGAGGACAAGTATCTCATCACAAGAGAGCAGTGGGCGGTGATTTCCGTGAGACTAAAGGAGATCTGCCGGCCGGACGAACACGGCGTGGAGGGCAGCTACACGGTGCGCAGCGTCTATTTTGACGACATGACGGATTCCTGCCTGGAGGAAAATGAGGCGGGGGTTGATCCGCGGGAAAAATTCCGGATCCGCAGCTACGACCGGCAGGATGCCCCTGTGCATCTGGAACTGAAAAAGCGCCGGGGAGGACGGACAAAAAAGGAGACACTGCCGCTTTCCCGGGAAGAGGCGGAGCGGTTGCTTCACCGGGACAGCGGGGTGTGCTTTGCCCGCGCGGAGGGGGAAGAAAGCTTTCTGCTTAAAAAACTGGGCGCGCAGATGCTCACCCGTCTTCTTCAGCCGGTGATTCTGATCGAGTATGAGCGGACGGCCTATGTGTACGAAGCCGGGAATGTGCGCATCACCTGCGACCGGAACATCGGCGCCGGCAGCGATGTCGCCGCACTCTGGGGGAAACCGGAGCTGCTGACACCGGTGCTGCCGGCCGGACAGTTCGTTCTGGAGGTCAAATATGATGAGCTGCTCCCGGAACACATAAGACAGGCGGTGGATATTGGGAGTTTACGGAAAACGGCATTTTCAAAGTACTGTTATGGGCGCAGGAGGGACCTATGAGTTTCAGAGATGCATTGAGAAGATCGGTTTTTGAAGGATTTGAGCGGACGGAGATGCCCACCACACAGATCGTGGTCATTCTCGGAATCACCTTTCTGATCGGGCTGTACATCTGGCTGGTGTACCGTTTTGTCAGCAGCAGGGGATCGCTCTACGACAGGAGCTTTCACACCTCGATGGCCCTGATTTCCGTGGTGACGGCCGGGATCATCGTCGCCATGCAGAGCAGCATCGTCATTTCCCTGGGCATGGTGGGCGCCCTGTCCATCGTGCGTTTCCGGACGGCGATCAAGGATGCGATGGATCTGCTCTTTCTGTTCTGGAGCATCGGCGAGGGAATCATCTGCGGCGCGGGACTCTTCGAGATCGCGGTGATCGTCGCGCTGATGGTGACCGTCGGGATTCTGTTCCTTGAGTTTCTCCCGGCGGTAAAAAAGCCCTACCTGCTGATCGCAAACGGAGAGAATGCGGACTACGAGGAGGCGCTGCTTGCCTGTCTTAAGGCACACGGCAGGGGGATCCGCGTCCGGGCAAGAAATCTGAAGAAAACCGGGCTCGACATGGTGGTGGAGATCCGGACGGATCGGGAAAAAGAGCTGATGCAGGCGCTTCGGGCCATCGAGGGAATCGATTCGGCCTCGCTCATGACCCACGAAAAGGAGGTCCGCTTCTGATGACGGGGGTGGAGTTCCACGCGGACGACTACGGCCTCTCGATGAACAATGCACAGCGCTTTATCGAGCTGATGCAGGCGGGAAGGCTTGACAGCATCAGCATCATTCCGAATATGTCCGCATACGGGCCATGTATGGAACAACTGAAGGAAGCATGGAGCACCTTTCCGAAAAAGCCCCTCTTCTCGGTGCACCTGAATATCGCGGATGGCAGGTCCCTGGCGGGCCTCACGGATCCGATGCTTGTGCATGCGGGTGCGGAGGGCACGTTTTTCCACACCTCCTGGGGACGGCTGTTCCTGTGTTCTTACCTTCCCGGAAAACGCGGCCGCATCCGCCGGGCGCTTGCACGGGAGTTTGCCGAACAGATCCGCCGGGTGTACGAAGATCTCCCGGAGGGCGCCCGGGCGCTTCGCCTCGACAGCCACACCCACACCCACATGATCCCCGTCGTCTTTGACGCGATGCTGGACGCGGTGCGGGAGCTGGGACTTGCGGACAGCCTGTCCTTCGTGCGGGTGTCGAAAGAGCCGCTTTGGCCGCTAAGAAAGGCCTGGAGCAAGGTCCCGCCGGTCAATTTCATCAAGAATCTCCTGTTAAACCTTCTTTCGGGAAGAACGGAGAGGAAGCTGGACGGCCTGGGCGTCACCCACGGCCTTCTCTGGGGCGTGCTCACGGGCGGCCGGATGGATGCGGAGACGGTGCGGCTTCTTCTGCCCGCGATGCGCGCTGACGCGGAGGCGAAGGGAAAACAGCTGGAAATTCTCTTCCACCCGGGCATCGTGCTGCCTGAAGAGGGACTGCCGGAGGAGTTTACCCCGGGAGACCGGCAGGCGGTCTGCTCAGCGGACAGGGATAAGGAATATGAGGCGGTGATGGGGTTCTGTAAATAGGAACTATATATGATCCACACCTTCTTCGTGTCCTTCTTTTTTATACTTTTAGTATATTGATTTATGTCAATTGAGGAGGGTACAATGAAATATTATGAGGATGACTATATTGCCGATAATAGGTTCACATAGAGAGACATGACCACAGAAAAAAAAGAATTTGATCAATTTGTTGAACGGATGGCAAAAATCCGGGAACTGAGTTCCCCGGAGCTGTATGACATGGACGGCGCGGATGACTACAGCAACCGTCTGAGAAACAACTTTGAGACCATCGGCGTGCTTGCCGGTGAGAACCGGAAGATGCTGGACGAGGTGCTCTATCCCCTTCTGGAGCCCGACAAAAAGCTGTCGGACGAACTGGTGGAGGAGATGAGTGAGCTCGGACAGCATCTTTTGAGCATTGCGGGCGACGTCAACGACTATGAAAACCTGGATCTTCCGATCATGACCCTGGTGGCGGAGAAGCTCGCGAACAACGCGAAGCAGAGCGGATCGCTGGAGGAAAAGATCTGCCGCTATGATGCCGCGCTGGATGCCTACTACACCCTGATGAACATGACCTCGCGGATCACCACCTACCCGGAGATCTCCGAGAAATATAAAAAACGCGGTCTTGAGATCGGACAGTTCTTCCTGGGTCTGCTGGATAAGGAGCGGTTTCTCGCCATCCCGGATCCGGAGCTTCGGGGGCTGGTTCTGACGGATGCGCGGTTTACCGCCGCCCTGTATGAAAACTCCTTTGATCCGGAGGAAACCAGACGCAACCTGGAGCTTCTGGAGAGGTTGAAGCAGATCCCCGATGATCCGTTCTATCAGGAAGCGATGCCCGATTATGACTGGAGATACTACAAAATCCGGCTCTACGGCTATTTCCTGCAGTGTACGGACGTGGGCAATCAGCGCGGATTCACGAAGGAGCAGCTGGAAAGGATCGTGCAGGTGGCCGACGAGACGGAGGCGCTCATCGCCACGGATCCGGCGTATTTCGATCAGCTAAACGGCAATGAAGCCACAATGTTTCAGTGTGCGCGGAACCGCTACTACCTGGGCGTGCTTCCGGAGGAAGACTACCGCAGGATTCTGCTGAAAACCTATGAAAACAGAGACCGGAACAATTTCAGCGTGGACGGCAACTTTGCCAACGTCCTGATTCCGCTGGAGATCCTCTGCATCTTCAAGGACAGGAGGATGACCGCGGCTGATCAGCGCCTGGTCACACAGCTGTACCGGGACATGAATGCCTATATGTTCCGGATGCCGAGCGCGGGCGCCTTGTCCTTCTGCCTCGAGTTTATCGCCGATGTCGTGAACAACTTCATCGAGATCCCGGGCGGCATCACCTTTGAGGATTTCTGCCTGCAGACCCTGGCGGCGCTTCATCCGCCGACCTACATTCACTCCCGGATGGTGGGGCAGATCGCGACCTGCCTTGGTTCCTATGTGGTGGACTTCAGGCCGGATCTTCTGAAGGGCTTCCCCGGCTGTAAAACCCGGCAGGATGTGATCGATCACAGAGAGCGGATTCTGGCCTATATCTATCATGCCGCCATCTGTCACGATTTCGGCAAGATCCCGATCATCGACACCATCCTGGTGTACGGGCGAAGACTCCTGGAGGATGAGTTCGGCATCATCAAGACCCATCCGAGGACGGGGTATGAGATGTTGACCAAGTATGCATCGACCAGGGACTATGCCGATGTGGCTCTCGGCCATCATCGCTTCTACGACGATTCCATGGGCTATCCGGCGGACTTTTATTCGGGTGACAGCCCCTACAAGGCCATCATCGACATCGTCCAGTGCGCGGACTGCATGGATGCCGCCACGGACTCCGTGGGACGCAGCTACAACAAGGGAAAGACCATCGACGATTATGTGAAGGAGGTCCGCGCGGGCAGCGGCGTGCGATACGCCCCGTGGCTCATCGAGCTTTTCGACCGCGAGGACGTGTGCCGGGATATGGACTACCTGCTGACCACCGGGCGGCAGGAGACCTACCGGGACACCTATATTCTATTAAAGGGCGTGAAAGAAAAGGGAAACTGAATGAAGCCGACACCAACTGATCCGGGGCGGCAATGGGCTTTGAAATGG
>JAIKYU010000142.1 GCA_024682835.1 Lachnospiraceae bacterium
CTTCCATTTCTGTGGTGACAACGGTGTATTCGGTTATGGTCTTCGTGTTGCCGTCGGCGTCGATATAAGAAACTGCCTCCTCCTCCGCAGACGCCGTCATCGGGACAAATCCTGCAAGCAAAAGGCCCATAAACCCGATCATCACCATTTTTATCATCACATTTTTCATTTTTCTCATCTTCTGTCTCCTTGTGATCCCTATCTCTTAAAAGCAAAAAAGCGACAGCTTAAGGGACTAATATTCCAGCAAAAACCTGTGTAAAACACATTTTTATTGTACCAAATATCCT
The DNA here is from genome assembly GCA_024682835.1 of Lachnospiraceae bacterium. GTDB lineage: Bacteria > Bacillota > Clostridia > Lachnospirales > Lachnospiraceae > Butyrivibrio. The sequence continues at coordinate 291 of JAIKYU010000142.1, forward strand.
GCTTCAATTCAAAAAAATCATGGTATAAAAAGACACCTGTAAAAACACCCGGCGCTTGGGCCGGGTGCTGGAATTCAAGTGATTATGGAAGGTATGTTACATTCTCAACTCCTCTGCCAAGACCCGCAAGTCCGGTCCGGGCCCCATTGGTGCCTGACACGCTTGTCTTAATAATGTTTGCAAACATTATTTTACTACTATTTTTCGTGTTTGTAAACATGATCGATGTTAGGGATGTCATCCTTATTATATTAAAGGTGCCATATTAGATTAGATTTCTGGCACTTGACTTTTGAATAGCAAATTGCTATCATTTTGCTAGTGGATGGAGGGATTATTTATGAAGCAGGCAGTAACTCGTGTAGATGATAATGAATATGATCTTTTTCAAAAGACTGCCGCAAGCCTTGGAACAACTCCGTCAGATGTGCTTCGCATGTTCATCTATGCATTCAATGATTATCATGGTTTTCCGTATGCAGTTCAAAGTCGTCGGATGCAGGTAGAGTCATTTGAGACAGAGGAAGAGGCAACTGAGTTTGCCACAGACCTGGCTATGGAGATGATAGTGTGAAACGAGGAGAAATCTGGACATTACAGGACAAAAACTATGCTTCCAAGGCTCGTCCTGTGGTTATCATACAGGATGATAACCACAACTCGTTTGATTCTGTCATCCTTTGTCTGTTTACCACATATGTCTCTACTGATATCGACACTCGGGTATATCAAGCATTCCGCTAAAAACGGTCTGCTTAAGGATAGTTATGTTATGACGGATAAGATCGTTACAGTCGATAAAGCCGTTCTTGGCGAAAAGATTGGGGATCTTACAAAGAATGACATGCTCAAGATTTCCGATCAGTTGAAAATCATTCTTGGACTTAAATAAACATGAAATCCTTAATGGGATATAGCGTCTGATGTGCGCCAATGTTGTCTAAATATACAGATCATGTATCGTGATCAGGACGAGATTGGATCTGTCCGCCTTGTCGAACCACCCGGAAAACCCACTCAGAGAGAACAGCAGATACTTCGTAACCATGTAGTTTCGCGAGAGAAAGCCGCTTCTTCTGATCAGCGTCTCGTATATCTCCTTATCGATCTTTTCGTTTTTAAACTTACACTCACCGCAAACGGCAGTTTTATCAACCGATGATATTCCTACCACATCTATGCCTGCGGACTGCTGATGCTTTTTTCCGTCATCATCCGCCATCGGTTCAGTCCCCCACCAGGTGCCGGTCTCTGTGATAAAAGAACCGAATGTCCCCTTTATTCCCTGTTCAAGAGTATAATAACGGCACATTTCCTCAAACACGCCTCCCATGAATGAATGAAGCTGCGGTTTTACAATCTTTTCATAGTATATCTGTCCCTGTCCCATTTCTATTACACTGACAGCTTTAGGGATGAATCTGTACCAAAAAGAAAACATATGATCCTTCAGCACATACTGGGTCTTCTTTTTATTCTTTTCTTCCGTTATGCATTTTTTCTTTTCTACCATTCCTGCATCTATCAGTTTTTCAAGCGAATACAAAACTGTGGTATCCTTCTCGTGCACTTTAGACGCGATATTATTCAAGGTATTCTCGCCCGAAGCCACCTGTTCAATAATGTTATTTACCAGCGTAATATCCGAAAACTCCTGCGTCAGCAGATTTCTGGTTTCATCATAAAGATACCCGTCAGGATTGAAATACAGCCTTACTATGTTTTCGTCCAGGCTCTTCTTCGGATCAAACATGGCCAGATACTTTGCCACTCCGCCGGTAACGCCGTAACAGATTGCCTTATTCTCCGCCGAATACTTTGGAACAAATAACGCGGAATCCTTATAATTAAATGCTTCAAGCTTTATCTGTGAATCACGTCTTCCGAAAATGGGACTCTTCTCGCTGAGCACCTTCTTCTCCATAAAGCTCAGTGTCGAACCGCATAATATAATCATCATATTCTTTTGAAGCCACGCAGTATCAATATACTTTTGAAGAATGGACAAAAGCGATTCATCTTTCTCTGCCCAGTATGGCAGTTCATCGATCACTAAGACGATCTTATCATCTTTATTCTCTATTCTGTTGCCAATCAGATCAAGAACACTTTCAATCGTAGGAAAAACAGCTTCATTGATAGCAGGATCAAGAACGTCCAGAACCTGCTTTGTGAACAGTTCCAGATTCCTTTCAGGGCCGACTTTTGTTGCTGTATAAAAAATCACCCGTTTATTCTTAACAAACTCTTTTATCAGCGTGGATTTGCCCACTCTGCGCCTGCCATATATTACCGTCATCCCAAAGCCGTCTTTATCAAACACCGACTCCAGAGCCTTCAATTCCTTTTTTCTTCCGATAAACATACTCCTGCCCCCGTCTGCTGAAATTATTTTATTCAGTTTGATTTTATTAAAATCATTTTGAATATAATATCATGAATGGCGCGTTGATTCAAGAAAAATCTCCACAATCCCCGCCCGATTGCATGGAAATACGGCGAAAACAACAAAAAAGGAATCCTTATTCAGGATCCCTTTCCTCCGGAAGCTGGAGGGGGGACTTGAACCCCCGACCTACTGATTACGAATCAGTTGCGCTACCGACTGCGCTACTCCAGCGAAATCTCCGCGTGTAAGCCAAAGCCGGATCACACGCAGAAAAAATTATACCCTATTCGCATCTCTTATGCAAGTACGTATACTCGTTAATAACTAATCGTTATTTCGTCATGATTTCTTCTTCGTGGTCTTTGTCGTCTGCGCCATGATCTTTTTCACGCGCTCCTCTTCGATCTTCCGGTACTTTTCCTCGATGGCCTTTTCCTGCTCGGCCAGCTCTCTCTCGTAGCGCTTTTTCAGCTCCTCCAGAAGCTTCTCCTGCTCCTTTTCCTTCTTCTGCTTAAGCAGTGCAAGCTTTTCCGCGCGCTCCTCCTCCTTGCGAATCTCGTCCTGCTCTCTCACGGCGCGGAGTTTTTTCTCCTGCTCCGTGTAGGGCGTGTAGCGGAACACGGCCAGGGACTGGGCGCCCAGCTTTAACTCAATGCTGTAGAGCCTGCCGTCCCCCGCCCGGCGCTTGGCCTCGATGGTCTGATGATTCACGACACCGCTGCCGCCGAACTTTTTGTCGTCCGAATTGTAGATTTCCTTATATTTTCCGTCGTTGGGGACGCCGACGGTGAAGCTCTGCTCCACACCCGCAAAGTTGGCGACCACCACAAGATTGTCGGTCGATTTTTTGCCCTTGCGCAGGAAGGAAAGCATGCACGCCTCGCTGGCCATGCAGTTGATCCATTCAAAGCCCGCCTCCGAGCGATCCAGGATATGCAGCGCCGGCTCCTTTTCATAGAGTCGGTCCAGCGTGCTGATCATGGACACAAACTCCTCTTTCCCGCTCTCCAGCGCATCCGCTGCGCTCACATACAGCTGTTTTCCGCCGGGATGCGTGTACATATAGGAGATGGCCAGACGGACGCCCGCTGCTTTGGCCTGTTCATCCCCGGGGAGCCTCTCAAAGAGGGAACGGGTTCCGCCCGGCAGCACGTCATGACCGAGGGAGAGCAGGAAACGCTCCGTGTAGCAGTACAACAGGCTGAAGGTCAGCTCGTTATGCGCGGCGCTCCGAAGGATCGGGTCATGCCCCATGTATTTCAGGAAATCCTCCGACCAGCCGTTGTTGATCTTGTAGGTAAAGCCGAGACCTCCCTCTCCAATTTCCGCCGTCACCTGCGGGAAGCAGGCGGTCTCCCGGACGATCGTGACGATGCCGGCATCGCGCTTTTTCATGATCTCCGTAAACTGTCTGAAAAACTCCAGTGCCTCGAGATTCTCATTGCCGCCGTAGACATTGGGCTTCCAGGTGCCGGGCGCCCGGTCATAGTCCAGATAGATCGCCTTGGAGATGTCGGAGAGGCGGAAGCCGTCGATGTGGAAGCGGTCCACCCAGTAGACCGCGTTGGACAGCAGGAAGTCCACCACCTGCTTGCGGCCGTAGTCGAAATTCTTGTAGCCGGTGTAGGGCTGTGTGCCCTGTTCGCCGCCGTACTCGTAGAGCGCCTCGCCGGTGAAGCCGGCCAGACTGCAGTCCTTGGCCGGGAAGGTCACCGGGACCCAGTCCAGCAACACCCGAACCCCTGCCGCATGCAGCTCGTTGACCAGATACTGGAAATCCGCCGGGCTGCCGCCGGCTCCGGAGAGGGCAAAGTAGCCCGTGATCTCATAGGGATTGGCCACATGATGCTCCATGACGGGCAGAAGAATCACCGTGGAATAGCCGCAGTGCTTGACATATTCCAGCACATCCGCCGCGACCTCCCTGTAGGTGACGCGTTTGCGGTCCTTTTTCTGGTCGCTGCGCCAGGCGGCGATGTCCTCAAAATAGATCTCCCCGGCGCTGATCGGCGCCTCATCCTTTTTAAACTGCTTCCGGGATGCGAGAAAGGCATCGTCCGTCCAGGCAAAGGGCTTTTCATCCATGACGACGGAGACCTCGGCATGCGCATCTCTGGCCGCAAAGGCATAGGGATCCGGCTTGTTGAAGAGGATTCCCTGTCTGGTCTTTAATTCAAACTGATACTCGTCTCCGGGCTTTGCCCCCGGCACGAAGACCTCAAAGATGCCGCTCTTGTCGATCTGCTGCATCTGATGAAGTCTGCCGTCCCAGTTGTTGAAGCTTCCGACGACACTCACCCGCGCCACGCCCGGTGCCCAGACCGCAAATTCGCAGCCCTCCACGCCGTCCCGCGTCATGTAATGGGCGCCCAGCTTTTCGAAGATGTGATAGTGCAGTCCGTTGCCGAAGCGAATCGTGTCCTCTCTGGTGATCAGTGGTTCGAACACATAGGGGTCAGCGGTCTCCAGCTTTTTGCCGTCCGCACAGGTGATGATATACCGGTATTTCAGCTTTTCCTTATAGGGAATGAGGGCCGCAAAGAAGCCCGCCTCATCGGCCATTTCCATCTTCACATCGGTCGACCGGCCTTCGGCGCGGATGCTCACCTCCTCCGCTCCGGGGAAGAAGGTCTGGATCAGGCAGGAGCTGCCCACCTTGTGCGCGCCGAGGATCCGGTGCGGCGAATCGCCGTCCGAGTAGATGATCTCTTCAATCTCCGGCCAGTTCATAAGCTTGTAGAGTTTGTTGTTCATCAATTGCCTCCCCTGTGGATGTGGTTCTTATACCCGCTGACAGAATGAAATGCGAATTCAGTGATGTTGAGGTCAAAAGTCAATTCATATGATTTGATGTATAAACAGTCCGCTTAACAGCTTCGGTTCAAACCAGGTCGATTTCGGCGGCATAAGCCTGTCCTCGTCCGCCACGGCAAACAGCTCCGCAAGGGACGTCGGATGCAGGGAAAAAGCCACCTTGGCGTCGGTCCGGCAGCGCCTTTCAAGCTCTTGAAGTCCGCGGACACCGCCCACAAAATCGATCCGTTTGTCCTCCCTGGGATCCCCGATCCCCAGAACGGGTGTCAGGAGCTCGCGCTGAAGGAGCGACACGTCCAATCCCTCCACCGCGTCCAGGCTCATCATCTCCGGCTTCGCCGTCAGATGGTACCATTGTTCCGACAGGAACATACCGAACTCTCCCTTCCGTGCAGGCGACACCGCTTCACCGGCCTCCCGGACCGCAAAGCGCTCCGAGACGCGCTTTAAAAACTCCTCGTCGTTTTGACCGTTTAAGTCCTTCACCACACGGTTGTAGTCCAGAATCGCGAGCTCGTCGTCCGGAAAGATCACCGAGAGGAAATAATCGCCCGGCTCTCCTTTTTTGCCGCCCGCCTGCTCCCTGCGCTTTTGTCCGACGCGCACGGCGGAGGCGCAGCGATGATGTCCGTCCGCGATATACAGGGCATCCATCGCCTCGAAGCGCCCCTGCACGCGGGCAATGTCATCCGGTTTGTCGATTATCCATATACGGTTTTTCGTGCCATCATGGGAGATGAAATCATAGACCGGCGCCGTGTTTTTGCAGACCGACATGACCTGTGCCAGCGTCTCGTCTCTTCGATATACCAGGAAAATCGGTCCGGTCTGTGCGTCGCAGGCGTCCACGTGGCGCACCCGGTCCTCCTCCTTTTCCCGGCGGGTATTCTCATGCTTTTTGATCACGCCCGAAAGATAGTCGTCGATGGAGGCGCAGGCGACCAGTCCGGTCTGGGTGCGGCCGCGCCAGGTCTGCTCGTAGAGGTAGTAGGCCGGTGCCGCATCCTTTACAAAATCGCCCTTCTCCACGCGCTCCCACAGCAGGTCATGCGCCTTTTTGTAGACCTTCGGCGCATACATGTCCTCATCCTCCGGAAACTGCGTCTCCGGTCTGTCTATCGCAAGAAAAGAGCCGGGGTGCTCCTCCACGAAGCGCCTCGCCTCTTTTCTGTCAAACACATCATAGGGTAATGCCGCAATATCCTGCACCAGATCCGTTCTGGGACGGATTGCGGAAAAAGGAAGCACCTTGGCCATAGATCCCGCTCCTCTTCAGTCATCCGTGCGCAAAACGGACGCCTGTCACATCAAAAAGCCCATAATCGGTATCTATTTTAGCACAGGAACCTCTCGCGCGTCAAACGTGACCAGGTGCAACTCTTTTTATTTCTTCTCCCGGACAATCCGTACCCGGTAGACACCATCGACCTTCTTTAACTTCTCCACGATATCCGGATTGACGTCATCATCCAGGTCGATCAGTGTGTAGGCCACCTCTCCCTTTGATTTGTTCGTCATGTCCGAGATGTTGCAGCCGGCGGTGCCGAGCGCCTGGGTGTACTGGCTGATCATGTTGGCGACATTTTTGTGGAAGACCGCAATGCGGGGCTTGGTGCAGATGCCCAGATCACAGCGCGGATAGTTGACACTGTTGATGATGTTGCCGTTTTCCAGGTAATTCATCAGCTCGTTGACCGCCGCCACCGCGCAGTTGTCCTCCGACTCCTCCGTCGATGCGCCCAGATGCGGAATGACGATGCAGCCGTCATGTCCCGCCACGGTCGGGTTCGGGAAATCCGAGACGTACGCCCGGATCTTTCCGGCATTGATGCCCGCCAGCACATCGGTTTCGTTGGCGAGGATGTCCCTCGCCAGGTTGATGAGGATGACGCCCTTCTTCATCTTGGCGATCGCTTCCGCGTTGATCATTCCTTTGGTCGAATCCAGCGCCGGCACATGAATGGTGATGATATCGCACTTCGTGTAGATCTCGTTGACGTCGGTCACATGCCGCACATCGCGCGACAGCGCCCAGGCCGCTTCCACCGATAGATACGGATCATAGCCGAAGACCTCCATGCCGAGCCCCCGCGCCGCGTTGGCCACGCGCACGCCGATGGCTCCAAGACCGATGACGCCCAGCTTTTTGCCCATGATCTCCGTGCCGGCAAATTTCTTTTTGCTCTTCTCCGTGAGCTTGGCGATATCCGGATCCCCCGCATTCTTGCGGACCCATTCAATGCCGCCCACCACGTCGCGGGATGCAAGCAGCATCGCCGCAAGCACCATTTCCTTCACCCCGTTGGCATTGGCACCGGGGGTGTTGAAGACGACGATGCCTTTTTTGGCGCAGCGGTCGATGGGAATGTTGTTGACCCCCGCGCCGGCCCTGGCAATGGCCAAGAGCCTGTCGGAAAACTCCATCTCCAGCATGTTGGCGCTGCGCACGAGAATGCCGTCCGCCTGGTCCACATCATCCGTTGCCTGATAATCATTTGTAAAATTATTCAGACCGATCCTTGCGATCGGATTGAGGCACTTGTACTGATACATCTCTCCCTCCTCTCTTACTGATGGCTCTTTTCGAACGCATCCATGAAATCAACCAGCTTCTTAACGCCCTCGATCGGCATGGCGTTGTAGATGGAGGCGCGCATACCGCCCACCGAGCGGTGTCCCTTGAGGCTCACAAAACCCTCTGCCGTCGCGTTTTTGATAAACTCGGCATTGAGGTCCTCGCTGTCCGTGACGAAGGGGACGTTCATCAGGGAGCGGTCCTCCTTCCGGACGGTGCCCTTGAACATTTTGCTCTGATCCAGGAAATCATAGAGGATCTTCGCCTTCTCCTCATTGCGCTTCTTCATCTCGGCGAGGCCGCCCTGGGCTTTCAGCCACTCAAAGACCAGACCGCAGATGTAGATCGCCCAGCAGTTGGGGGTGTTGTACAGGGAGCCGTTGTCCGCCTGGGTCTTCCATCTGAGCATGGTCGGCACGTAGTCCTCGAGGTCCTCGCGGATGAGATCCTTTCTGATAATGGAGATGACCAGTCCCGCGGGGCCCACGTTTTTCTGGACGCCGCCGTAGATCACGCCATACTTCGTGATGTCCACCGGCTCCGATAAAAAGCAGGAGGAGACGTCCGACACGAGATCATGGCCCTTGGTGTTGGGGAGTGTCTTGAATTTCGTGCCGTAGATCGTGTTGTTTTCACAGATATAGACGTAATCCGCGTCCGCGGGAATATCCAGATCCGAGCAGTCGGGAATGTAGGAAAAGGTCTTGTCCTCGCTGGAAGCGACCTTTACGGCCTCCAGATATTTTCCGGCCTCCTGGTACGCCTTTTTCGCCCACTGTCCCGTCACGATATAGGCCGCCTTGCCGTTCTTTTTGAGGTTCATCGGAACCGCCGCAAACTGCTGGCTGGCACCGCCCTGCAAAAACAGCACCTGATAATTGTCCGGAATACCGTAGAGGTCACGGATATCCTGCTCCGCCTTTCCGATCAGCTCGTCGAAGATTTTGGTCCGATGGCTCATCTCCATCACGCTCATTCCGCAGCCGTGATAGTCGAACATCTCCTCCTGTGCCTTCTTCAGAACCTCCTCCGGCAGCACCGCCGGGCCCGCCGAAAAATTGTACACCCTGCCCATCTTTTGCTTCCTCCTCTTTTTGAATCCTCTCAACCTTTCTGTCTTTTCTTACATTTTTCTTTTATTCTTTTTTACTTTTATTACCTGTTCAACTGATTCTTATTTTCTCTTTCATTGCCTTTTTCATCGCCTCTTTCAACTGCTTTCCATTCGGATAACGGCAAATCATATGCGAAAAGATGTCAGTCAAACAATTTGGTTATCAGTATAATCCAAAATTGTTTTTTGTCAATATCGTAATATTGTAACAAACGTTATTCTATTTTTTATAAACGAATTGTCGCTGAACAAAAAAATTGACAAGGAACAGAAATAGATCGACAGGAATCTTGACAAACAGTTCCTCTCCGCCGAAGATCCTGTGAAGAACCGTCACAAGAAGCGCGCTCATACACATCTGTCCCGCCGCAAGCAGTGCATAGCGGACAAGCGATCCAAGACGCGAGGCGTCGGAGCGAAAAACAACGGTGTAATTGATCAGAAAATTGTAGGCTGCAGAGATGATTCTTGCCAGAACAGTCGCCGTGGCGACATAGAGACCGGTCTTAAAAAGCCATGCATTTCCGTCAAAAATCGCACAAAAAATGCGGAAAAGGACAAGGTCGATCAGGGAAGAGGAAAGGGAACTGATCATATATTTGAAGAAGGTGCGCATGATCTATTCGTGCACGATCACCGGCGTGCCGACTTCCACCTTTTCGTAGAGGGGACCCGCAGACGCATAGGGAAGATTGACACAGCCGTGAGAGCCGGAATTCCGATAGATTTCGTTTCCGAAGGTGCCGCGCCAGGTGGCGTCGTGGAGGCCGTAATGCTTGTAAAAGGCCATCCAGTAATGAACAAAGGATTCATAGCCGTCCCCGCGGAGGGTTCGGTTTCGCTGCATGAAATAGATGTCGTAGACGCCGGGCGGCGTGTCAAAATGACGGCTGTGGCAGCCGGTGACCACGGGCATCTCCATATCAATTCTGCCGTTCTCGAAATAGTACAGCATCTGCTGGCCGATATCCACCTCGACATAGGTTTTGCCAATGTCGTCCGTTCCGAGCTGTCTGGCCTCATGCGTCAGCACCGGCACATGCTCCCCTGAAGGACGGTTTTTCACCGCCTCCATGAGCCATTCCATCTCCGCGTCAGTGTCAATCTCGTTGCCGTAGGTGCCGGCCGGCACCTGGATCACCCGGCCGTCGTGGGTCGTGAAATCGCGGGTCTTATTGAGGGTGCTGTAGCGGTCGCACAGGTTCATCACAAAAGCGGCGATCTCCTCCTCCTTGATGATGAGCTCCCCGTTGGCACTCTGTGCAAAGCCGTTGACCTCGCGTGCATCCTCCGGCAGCATTTCCACATGCTCTCCCCCGATGAGGTAATGTGTGGCGTCTTCCTCAGCCTCCTCCCTGTCGTCGCTCTCCGGCGTGCCCGCCGCAGCAGGATTCCCCGCTCCGTTGTAAAGCGCATGGAGCTCGGCGCCGGTGAGCAGCCAGCGGTCCGTCACCGAAGCGTCCAGCGTGATGGTCTCGTCACCGAGCCGGTAAGAAAGATTCGGGATTCTTGTCTTTTCAATTGCCTCAAAGGTCGCCATCACGGATCTGTCCGCCTCCGTGACCACCTGTTCCTCATAGCAGCTGCCGTCTGTGTCGAGGGAAACGAAATACTCTCCCCCGCCGATCTTTTCCTCCGCGGTTTTTAAGATCGCCTCCCTGACCGGACGCGCTTCCACATTCATCACCAGCTGATAGCCCTCCGGCGTCTGCTCGATGGACGCGCATTGGGGCTCAGACGTGTCCTCAAAGATATCCCAGGCATTGATCGCTTCCGCGAGCGCATCCCTGTTAAAATCCAGCGTCGGCGTCAGCTTGCAGTGAACGCCGCCGGTGAGTCCGCGCAGCAGGGACAGCGGCGTCTGCAGGGCATAGACCTCCTTCACTGCCGGCAGGTAACTGCTTGTAATGCTTAACCTGTCCGTCGGAACAGCCAGTCGGTCATCGTTTCTCCCGATCAGCATGACAACCGCGGGCAGCCCCTCCGGATCGGTGTCCGTTCCGTCGAGTGCGCGCGCAGCCTCTAACGGGGTGAGTCCGGTGACGTACACGTCATTCAACCACACCCCCAGTCCGAAGCGTCCCTCATAGAGTTTGTTCATCACGAGACATCCGGCGGCGGCGAGAAGCAGCGTCCCCGTCACCAGCGCGATCAGTCCCGTGAGGACCTTTTTGATCATCTTTCTATTTGTCTTTCCCTTCCGCGCGGTTCAAATCATCCGCGTCAAAAGCCTCATTGATGGGCTTTCCCGCTGGCACCATCGGAAACACCATGTCGTCCTTGTCGATCTGACAGTCGATGACCACAGGCTCTGTGTCTGTCAGTGCCCGGGCAAGCACCGTCTCTGCCTGATCCCTTTCGGTGATCCGGTAAGTCTTGCAGCCAAGCCCCTCCGCCACCTTGCAGTAATCCACCCGGTCGCTTAACACCGTCTGCGAAAAATGCTTCTGATAGAACAGATCCTGCCACTGTCTGACCATGCCCAGCACCTGATTGTTGATGATGATCTCGATCAGCTTCAGATTGTATTTGTCATAGTAGCGTGAGATCGTCGCCAGCTCGTTCATATTCATACGGAAGCATCCGTCCCCGGCGATGTTGATCACTGTTCTTCCGGGATTGCCCACAGCGGCGCCGATCGCGGCGCCCAAGCCGTAGCCCATGGTACCGAGTCCGCCGGAGGTTAAGAAGGTGCGCGGCATGCGGTAATGATAATACTGTGCGGCCCACATCTGATGCTGCCCCACGTCCGTGACGATGATGGAATCCTCCGGTGCAAGACGCTCCAGTGTCTCAATGACATAGGGACAGGTGAGTGCCTGATGGTCATAGGCAAGCGGGAAGGCTTCCTGATTATGCCTGATCTCCTCCAGCCACTCCGTATGCTTCATCGGCTTCATCTGACGGTTCATCTCTGTGAGCACCTCCCGCAGATCGCCCACGATGCTTGCGTTGGTGCGGATGTTTTTGTTGATCTCCGCCGCGTCGATATCGATGTGCAGAATCTTCGCACCCTTGGCAAAGGTTCTGGGATTACCGATCACGCGGTCCGAAAAGCGCGCGCCCAGCGCGATCAGCAGATCGCAGCTGCTCACGCCGAAGTTGGAGGTCTTGGTTCCGTGCATACCGATCATGCCGGTGTACAGCGGATGCGTCCCCGGAAATGCACCCTTTCCCATGAGGGAATCGCAGACCGGCGCATCCATCATCTCCGCAAATCGAAGCAGCTCATCAGAGGCGTTGCTGATGACTGCGCCGCCGCCCACGTACAGGTAGGGCTTTTTTGCTTTTGCGATCATGGCAAGGGCCCGTTCGATATCCTCGTCCTTCCAGCTCTTTACCCGCTCCGGTTCCGAAGGCTTTTTCGGCTCATAATCGCAGGATGCCGCCGTGACGTCTTTGGTGATGTCCACAAGCACCGGGCCGGGCCGTCCGCTTTTTGCGATTCTGAAGGCCTTGCGGATGGTTTCCGCAAGCTTCGTCACGTCCTTGACGATGTAGCCGTGCTTGGTAATCGGCATTGTGATCCCGGCGATATCCGCCTCCTGAAAGCTGTCCTTGCCCAGAAGCGGCAGAGTCACGTTGCAGGTGATCGCCACCATCGGCACGGAGTCCATGTAAGCCGTCGCGATGCCCGTCACCAGATTGGTGGCTCCGGGTCCGCTGGTGGCCAGGCACACGCCGACTTTACCGGTGGACCTGGCATAGCCGTCGGCCGCATGAGCCGCTCCCTGTTCATGTGAGGTCAGGATATGTGTAATGCGATCCTGCTGTTTGTACAGCTCGTCGTAAATGTTGAGAATGGCTCCCCCGGGAAAGCCGAATACCGTATCGACCCCCTGTTCCTTCAGGCACTCCAGTACGATCTGCGATCCGTTTAATCTCATGACTGCTCCATCCCTGTGCTTCATTTTACCCGCCAAAACCGGCAGGCGTCTGTCTTCTTCAGACCTCCAGTATGGCTCCGCGGTTGCCGCTGGTCACCATTTCCGCGTAGCGGGCCAGATAGCCCGTCGTGACCTTCGGTTTTCTGGGCTGCCATTTTGCCTTTCTTGCCGCCAGCTCCTCATCGCTCACCAGAAGCTCCAGCTTCAGATTCGGAATGTCGATGTGGATCATATCGCCCTCCTCCACCAGTGCAATCGGGCCGCCGACCGCCGCCTCCGGTGAGACATGGCCGATGGATGCGCCGCGGCTGGCACCGGAGAAGCGTCCGTCCGTAATCAGCGCCACGGTGGAGCCCAGTCCCATGCCGGCGATGGCGGAGGTGGGATTGAGCATCTCCCGCATGCCGGGTCCGCCCTTGGGTCCCTCATAACGGATCACCACTACGTCGCCCGCGACGATCTTTCCGCCCTTGATGGCTGCGATCGCATCCTCTTCACAGTCAAAGACGCGCGCCGGTCCGTCGTGTACCATCATCTCCGGCACGACAGCACTGCGTTTGACCACACTTCCGTCCGGAGCAAGGTTGCCTTTTAACACCGCAAGGCCGCCGGTCTTTGAGTACGGATTGTCGATGGGTCTTATGACCTCCGGATTGCGGTTCACCGCATTCTTTATATTCTCGCCGACGGTTTTGCCGGTCACGGTCATGCAGTCTGTGTGGAGAAGCCCCGCATCCGCGAGAATCTTCATTACGGCATACACTCCGCCGGCCTCATTCAGATCCTCCATGTAGGTCGGTCCCGCCGGTGCCAGATGGCACAGGTTCGGCGTCTTCTCACTGATGGGATTGGCAAAGCTGATGTCAAAATCGAATCCGATCTCGTGCGCGATGGCCGGCAGATGAAGCATGGAATTGGTGGAACATCCCAGCGCCATATCGACGGTCAGCGCATTCAGAACCGCGTCCTTCGTCATGATGTCCCGCGGGCGGATATTTTTGCGGACCATCTCCATGACAGCCATGCCCGCGTGTTTGGCGAGCTTTAACCTCTCCGAATAGACCGCCGGTATCGTCCCGTTGCCCTGAAGGCCCATTCCGAGCGCCTCCGTCAGACAGTTCATGGAATTGGCGGTATACATGCCGGAGCAGGAACCGCAGGTCGGGCAGACCTTGTTCTCGAATTCAAGCACATCCTCCTCCGTCATCGTGCCGGCCGCGTGGGCGCCCACCGCTTCAAACATGGAGGAGAGACTCCGCTTCCGGCCCTTCACATGACCGGCCAACATCGGGCCGCCGGAGACAAAGACGGTCGGCACATTGACACGGGCCGCCGCCATCAGAAGACCCGGCACGTTTTTATCACAGTTGGGAACCATGACCAGCGCGTCAAACTGATGGGCGATTGCCATGCACTCGGTGGAATCCGCGATGAGATCCCGGGTGACAAGGCTGTATTTCATGCCCACGTGTCCCATGGCAATGCCGTCACAGACCGCGATGGCGGGAAAGACCACCGGCATGCCACCGGCCTCGGCGACACCGAGCTTCACCGCTTCCACGATCTTGTCGATGTTCATATGACCGGGAACGATCTCATTAAAGGAGCTGACAATGCCCACCATCGGTTTCCTGATCTCCTCGGCCGTAAAGCCGAGCGCGTTGAGCAGACTTCTCGCCGGGGCCTGCTGCATCCCTTCTTTCATATTATCACTGATCATCTTTCTCCCTCCTGTATTTACTAGTCATCATATCGTTAATAAAATAACGATATTCCGTCACGCTATCCGGGCGGCGATCTCATCTCCCATCTCCGCGGTTCCGACCTTGCGGATCCCTTCCGTTTCCCCGTCTGCGGGCATGATGTCGCCGGTTCTGATGCCGTCCGCAAGGACCTTCTTAACTGCCTGATCCACTGCGTCCGCCTCCTTATCGAGGTCGAAGCTGTAGCGCAGCATCATGCCGGCCGAAAGGATGGTCGCAATCGGATTGGCGATTCCCTTCCCGGCGATATCCGGCGCCGAGCCGCCGCTGGGCTCATAGAGACCGAATTTTGTCCCGTTTAGGGAGGCGCTGGAAAGCATGCCGAGCGATCCAGCGATCATGCTGGCCTCATCCGACAGGATATCGCCGAACATGTTTTCCGTCAGCACCACGTCAAACTGACCGGGATCCCGGACCAGCTCCATTGCGCAGCTGTCCACGAGCTGATTCTTAAGCGTCACGTCCGGATACTTCTCCGCAACCCTGGCGACCACCTTTCTCCAGAGGCGAGAGGAATCCAGGACATTGGCCTTGTCGACGCTGGTGACGAGCTTTCTGCGCTTTCTGGCGATGTCGAAGGCTCTGATCGCCACGCGTTCGATCTCCTGCTCGCTGTAGACAAGCGTGTCCGTCGCAACGAGCTGTCCGTCCCGCTCCACGGTGGAGCGGGGTCCGAAGTACAGACCGCCCGTCAGCTCCCTGATCATGACCATGTCAAAGCCTTTTGCGACGATGTCCGAACGTAAGGGGCATGCCGCAGCCAGCTCCGGATACAGATAGGCCGGGCGCAGATTGGCAAAGAGGCCCAGTGCCTTGCGGATCCCCAGAAGTCCCGCCTCGGGACGTTTGTCCGGCGGCAGCTTGTACCATGGGCTCGTCGTCGTGTCGCCGCCGATGGAACCCATGAGCACCGCGTCCGCGGCTTTGCAGGCATCGATCGTTTCCTGTGTCAGCGGTTCGCCGCAGGCATCGATGGAACAGCCGCCCATCAGGACGTCCTGAAAGGCGATTTCATGTCCGTAGACCTTGGCCGTTCTTGTCAGTACCTTTTTGGCCTCTGCCACGATCTCCGGACCGATGCCGTCACCGGGGATGCAGACAATGTTCATTTTCATGAGCTTTCCTCCTTACAAGCCAAATACGCCGTCTCCCCCCTTGCAGGTTGAGACAGCGTCGGTTTTCCTGTGCGATACCCTTTAGTTTTTGCTGCCGAAGCCTCCGAAAAGCTTTTTCTTCTCCGGCTCCTTCTGGGCGGTTTTCTCCGCCTCCGCCTGCTGCACCGCACTCTCCGGCTTTTCCACCTCGACGATGGCTTCCTTGACCATAGGGATCCGGCAGTTCTTGTTGTTGCCGAATTCAATGATCACCATATCGTCCGCCACGTCGATGATCGTGCCGATAAAGCCGCCGGTCGTGCGCACGGAATCGCCCACCGCAAGGCTTGAGAGAAGCGCCGCCTTCTGCTTCCGCTCCTTTTGCTGCGGCCTGAGCATGATAAAATACAGAAACCCGAAGATGACCACCAGATAGACGACCATGAGCATCGTCCCGCCGCCGTTCATGCCGGCGGCTGCCGTTTCCAGAATGATTCCGTTCATAGACTTTCTCCTTTTCTCTCTTCCTGCCTTTTTCGACTGCGGATGCATCCGCAGTTTCACCCAGTCTACATGATTTTCCGCAAAAACACAAGGGTTATGTGTCGGATCCCCGGCGCATCCTCTCGGCCAGTTCCCTGTGCCAGTGCGCATAGTCCCCCCGTTCAATCGAGGACCGGATATCGCTCATCAGATGATTGTAAAACCAGAGATTGTGCAGGACGCAAAGACGCAGTCCCAGCATTTCGCCGGCCTTCAGCAGATGCCTGATATAGCTTCTGGAGTAGCGTCTGCAGGCCGGGCAGCCGCAGCCCTCCTCTATAGGGCGGCCGTCGAGCTCGAAGCGTGCATTCAGAAGGTTTAAATGGCCGTCCGCCGTGTAGACATGCCCGTGCCGTCCGTTTCTTGAGGGGTAGACACAATCAAAGAAATCGACCCCGCGGGCAACCGCCTCCAGAATGTTTTCCGGCGTCCCCACCCCCATGAGATAGGTCGGTTTGTCCTTCGGCAGGTGCGGAACGGTCACGTCCAGCACATGATACATCTCCTCATGGGTCTCACCGACCGCCAGCCCGCCCAGCGCATATCCGTCCAGCTCCATCGAGGCAATCTCCTGTGCCTGGCGGATCCGGATGTCATCATACACCGCTCCCTGATTGATGCCGAACAGGAGCTGTTCCTTGTTGATGGTCTCCGGAATCTGATTCAGTCTCTGAAGCTCCCGTTTGCAGCGCACCAGCCAACGGGTCGTCCGCGCGACGCTCTTTTCCACATATTCTCTGTCCGCGCGGCTCGAGGGGCATTCATCAAACGCCATGGCAATGGTGGAGGCCAGGTGTGACTGAATGCGCATGCTCTCCTCCGGTCCCATGAAGATTTTTCTGCCGTCGATATGGGAGGAAAAGGTCACGCCCGCTTCGGTGATCCTTCTTTTTTCAGCGAGGGAAAAGACCTGAAAGCCGCCGGAATCCGTCAGGATCGGCACCCTGCAGTCCATGAAATGATGCAGTCCGCCCATGCGGTAGACCACGTCGTCCCCCGGGCGCAGGTGAAGATGGTAGGTGTTGGACAGCACCACCTGGGTGTCCAGTGCCTCAAGATCCTCCGTGGACACGGCGCCCTTGATCGCCGCGACCGTCGCCACATTCATAAAAACGGGGGTCTGTATCACACCGTGAACGGTGGACAGCTCCCCCCTTTTGGCATTTCCGTCGGTTTTCAGAACCCGGTAGGCCGCCATGGCACGGTAAGATCAGTGATACAGATAGCGGTCCCAGAACTCCTCCAGACAGATACCGTCCGCAACGATCTGCTCCGCCGCTTCTCTTCCCACATAACGCATGTGCCAGGGCTCATACTCGATCCCGGTGATATTCTCTTTGCCCGCGGGATAGCGCACGATAAAGCCATACTCCGCGCTGTGCTCGGCGAGCCACTGCCCTGCCTCCGTCTTTCCGAAGCCCTCGTTTAACGAGGTGTATCCGCTCGTGACCAGGTCAATGGCCAGTCCGATCTCATGCTCGCTGGTCCCCGGCACCGTGACGGCCTGGGAGGCTCTCGAATAGGCATCCATATAGGAGAGACCGGCGGACATGTACCGGTCGATCTTGCGGTCAAAAAGCTCCACCTGATGATCATGCGTGCGATACGGCGAGCAGGGAATCAGCGTCACCCCGTCCAGCATGGCCCCGCGGAACATTTCCAGGAGGTTTCCTTCGATCCGGCTGTCGCACTGCATGGCGCCGTCGAAGCAGGACAGCTCGAACTCATAATCCTCCGGGATCGGATGCTGCTTGTTGACCAGGATCAGGCGCCAGTCATCCGCAGAGAAGCCCGTCTGGCCGTCTCCGTCATCCATCCTCGCCCAGGCGCGGTCATTGGAGGCAAGCAGCTCCTCCAGCGTACTGGTGTCCCCGAACTCAATATCGCTTCCGCTCTCGGAATGGTAGCGGTACTCCTCGTCCAGCAGCGTGGGATCCAGCAGATCCTCCGGATCGGCGGCCTCTCCCGCAAAATCCACCAGGGATTCGGACACCTGCATGTCCGTGGCGAACCCGGTATCCTCCGGAAGCCGCTCGATGATCCCGGATTCCGTGTCCGACAAAGTCTGTGCCGCTGAAGCGCGCAGCGCCGTGCGGTCCGCGTCAAGCGAAACGAATCCCGCGCGCATGGAAAGAACCGGGAAAGCGAAGCTGCTGCTCACGGCAAAGGCCGCAGCGACCAGCGCCACCCCGGAAAACTTCTTCGCATGGTACCAGAAAAACATCACGACGCGGTGCACAGCCAGAACCAGACTGTACGCCGGGTAACCGAAAACGCGCAGGAATTTGTGTCTGTTACAATACCGCCTTCTGGCGTCGATCACTTCCTCCCGGAAGGTCCGCTCCATCCGCGGCGAATCATATCGCATAATCCGTCAACACCCCAAAAATCAATGCTTTCTCAAACAGTCCTCAAAAATCGCTACCATTATACTTCAATTGTTACAAAAATTCATCTCTTTTTTTCAAATTGTTAATTTGATATGATACCAGCGTCAAAAGTCCAAACGGCGTTCGAGCTTGCTCGATAAGCCGGTTGACTTTGGACGCGCCCCAACATGAGCAAGCAGCAAGATGCCCGATTCTCATGGCATCGCAGCGGATTGCGATTTTGTGTATCATGTATCATATTTTTAATCGGAGGATATGAATATGTCAGGATCCATATTCGGTCAGCTGCTGAAAATCAGCACCTTCGGCGAATCCCACGGCGAGGCGCTCGGCGTGGTCGTCGACGGTTTTCCCGCGGGCGTCAGGGTATCCGCCGCCGATCTTCAGCCCTATCTGGACCGCAGAAAGCCCGGACAGTCGGCTGTCACCACCAGCCGCAGCGAAGCGGATGCCGTGGAGATTCTCTCCGGTGTCTTTGAGGGCCGAACCACCGGCACGCCGCTTGCCATGCTCATCCGCAACACGGGACAGCATTCCGGCGACTATGATGCGTTGAAAAACCGCTACCGTCCGGGACATGCCGATTACGGATTTGACAGGAAGTACGGATTCCGTGATCACAGAGGCGGCGGGCGCTCCTCCGGCCGGGAGACTGCTGCCCGCGTCGCGGCCGGCGCTCTTTGTCAGCTTTTGTTAAAGGAGATGGGGATCGACTGCTACGCCTACACCCAGTCCATCGGTCCCGTCGCCATCCCGCAGAAAGCCGGCGAACCGGTCGACAGGCAGCTCATCACAAAGACCGCGACGGCGATGCCGGATCTCGAAGCAGACAGACAGGCATGTGCCTATATCGAAAAATGCAGAAAGGAAATGGATTCCGCAGGCGGAGTCGCCGTCTGCGTCGTGGAAGGCATGCCGCCCGGAATCGGCGAGCCCGTTTTTGACAAGCTGGATGCGCGACTGGCACACGCGGTCATGTCCATCGGCGCCGTGAAAGCCGTGGAGATCGGGGACGGGGTGCTCGTTTCCGAAAGCACCGGTTCGGCCAACAACGATGCCTTCCTTCCCGGGGACGGAGGTCGTGCAGCCAAACGGACCAACCACGCCGGCGGAATTCTCGGCGGTTTAAGCGACGGATCGCCCATTCTTCTACGCGCCCATTTCAAGCCGACACCCTCCATTGCGAGGGAACAGGACACCATTGACCGCGATAACAACCCCGTGCCGCTCACCATCGGAGGGCGTCACGATCCGGTGGTGGTTCCCCGCGCCGTCGTGGTCATGGAATGCATGTGCGCCATCACCATCCTGGACGCGCTGCTCGTCAATATGAGTACGCGCGCGGACCGGATCATCCGTTTCTACGAAACCTCGTGAATGATGATGCAGTTCGGCTGATTGACGGCCATCTCCGGCCCGTTCATCACGATGGTGTGTTTGTCCGGATGAAAATGGAAAAAGGTCATCGTGTTGGACTCGTGGTTGCAGGAAATCAGATGCCGGTTGTCCGGCAGAAGCGCCGCGTCCTTGGGGTACTCTCCCGCGATCGGCAGTGACACGTTCATGGTAAGGAGCCCCGTCTCCTGATCGACGTCAAACACCGTGACGCTGTTTTCTCCCGCATTGGAAGTGATCAGGTAGCGGAAATCATAGGAAAACTTCAGCGCACTGGCAGCCACACCCATCGCCTTCGGATCCTTCGTCGTGTAGACGGACTGAATGCGCTCAAAGTCCGGAATATTGTTATTTCCCACCGTGTAAGAAAACACATCGATCGCCCGCTTCTGCTCCTGCACGACATATAGAAAGCGCCCGTCCTTTGAGAACTGCATGTGTCTGGGCGCGGATTCCTGATCACAGTGAATGATGTCCGTTTCCTTCAGCTTCCCGGTTTCGTGGTTGAGTTCGTAGACATTGACGCGGTCCAGCCCCAGATCGCAGGCCAGCAGAAACCGGTTGTCCCTCGTCATCTTCACGCACTGCACATGCGGCCTGAAATTCCGTCCCGCAGCGGTCCCCAGCCCCTTGTGATAAATCTCGTCCGTGATCTCACCGATGGAGCCGTCCGGCAAAAGCCGCAGCACGGTGACTTTTCCGTCATGGTATCCGGCGCTGAAAAGGTATTTGTCCTCATAGTCCGTATAGAGGTAGCAGCCGCGCATTCCGTTGATGGAGGCCTTGTTCAAAAGCTCCAGCCGCCCGTCCTTTTCGATGGTATAGGACTCCACCCCCAGATCCGTGATGGAATACAGGTATTTGAGGTTATGCGATACACGCAGATAGGAGGAGTTGGTGATCTCCACCTGCTCCTTTTCCTTCAGACGCCCTTTTTCCAGGTCAACGTCATAGACGCGTATACCGTTGTTGTCCTCGGATCCGATCGTGTAACACGATACATATGCCACAAACTTACCAGCCATTCTCCGAACCTCCTTTTCGTTTGCTCAGACGCCGCACATCCCGTGTCGACAGAATATTTGCCCCGTCCAGTCTTGTCGCCGCGATCTGCGCGATACATGCTCTTTCCGCGGAACGGGCGACAAACTGCGCTTCCCGCTCATCCCCGCCGATACAGTATGCCCCGTCGTCGAAGGAAAAAACAAGATTGCAGTCGTTCGTCACATAGACGGTGTCCCGGCCGATGCAGCCGCACGGATCAACGGGGATCCGCGCCGCGCGCCCCGCCAGACGCACATAATCATCATAGAGCGGGTACAGCCGCTCATAGAGCCTGGAGACCGTGAGCGCCGCCTCGCTCCTGTTGTGGACGACGGCTCCTGCCTCCGGCCGCTTTGCGTAAATCTGCTCATGGATCATCCGCACCCTCGCCGGCGTATCCGTCTTCGCATACCGGATCTCCCCCGCGTCCGTCCGCACACTGTCATAGCCGTGCACCACGGCGCAGGGAATCTGTGTACGGCAAAGCTTTGACAGATAGAGCTTTGCGTAACTCTCCAGCATCAGAGCGGAACCGAAGGCCTCCTCCGCATCCTGCCCGAAGGCAATCACGCCGCTGTTGGCCGTGATGAGAAACCCGACGTTTTTTTCCTTACCCGCCAGACGGCGCACCAGCGATCGCTGCGCATCCGACCCGGGCAGGGAAAAAGGCACCACGCGGATTTTCAGCCTTTTTCCCGATGCGTCCTCCGCCACCAGCTCGTCCTGTCTGATCACGCCGAGGACGGATCCGTAGCACTGCCTGGTGCAGACCACCACATTCACCTCCGGTCTGGCCCGGTAGATCGCCGCATGGACCGCAGGCATTCCCTCGGCTCGCCTGAAGCCTACCCGTCGAATCTGCTGCTCGGAAAGCGGCGCATCCCTGAGCTCATCGCCGGCGAAATAAAAGCTGTCCTCATCGGCACGGTGGCTGATGCTCCCGAAAAGGCGCATACCAAGCTCTGCCTCCTCCATGCGGTCCTCCGTGTCGATCATGATCTGCTTCCGGTTTTCCCAGTCCTGTCCGCTCATTGATCCCCATGGTCATTAATTAACGCTTTATCGTTAACAATCATTCCTGATTCCGTTATTATGCAGTCCGGACGGATATCCGTGGGTTCTGCCGGAAAGCCATCCTCCCCGGAGGGATCTGTCACCTGACAATCATAGCACAGAGCGACCCTGTTCATCAAATCGACACGTGCCAGATACCGGTCATAGTATCCCCCGCCGTATCCGATGCGGTCGCCGCGCGTGGAGAAAGCGACGCCGGGCAAAAGCATCAGGGTTTTCTCCCCCGTTTTGTCCATGCGGTGCGTGTAGCACACTTCTCCCGCGGGTTCCGGGATTCCGCGAAATCCGGGCTTAAGCTCCTCCTCTCCGGTCACCTGATAGAAGTCCATCAGACGTTTATCCGGATCGGTGATCCGCGGTGCAAAGACCCGTTTGCCGCAGCGCAATGCCTCTCTGAGAATCTCCCGGGTGTCGGCCTCCGAGCGGCAGGACAGATAAAGAAGCACAAATTCTGCCTGCTTCCACCTTTCGTCCGAAAACAGGCGGCTGCGGATGCGGCTGTCCTTTTCCGCACGTTCCTCTGTGCCCAGGGCATCGCGCCTTTTTATCATCCGTTTCCTGTACTCCGATTTCGTCATACCGGCTTGAATCTCCCGATAATCTGTTCCGCCGTCCGCATGCCGTCCATGGCGGCCGAGACAATTCCGCCGGCAAAGCCTGCGCCCTCGCCGCAGGGATACAGGCCTCCAAGGGAAACCGACTCGCCGTCCTCGCTTCGAAGCATCCGCACGGGGGAAGAGGTTCTGCTCTCCACCGCCGCAAAGATCGTCTCCGGATCGTCAAAGCCCCTGATCTTCCTCCCGAATTCCGGCATGGCGGAAAGAATCGCCCGGTTGACCGCATCCGGCAGGATGTCACGAAGCCCGGTATAAACCGCTTCGCCGCAAAAAATCTCCCGCGGATCGGGGAGGCGTGAAATCCGTCTCATAGCGGATTGCGCAGGCTCTCCCTGACCCATCCGCCTGAAGTCCTCATAACAGGCGATCGGGATTTTTCCCTGTCCTGCTTCGTAAGCCTTCCGTTCCATATCGCGCTGAAAGTACATACCGTCCAGCGGATGACCGCTGCGTCTGTAATCGTTTGGGCTCACCGTCACAACGATCGCACTGTTTGCGTATTTTCCATCCCTGGCCCGCTCGCTCATCCCGTTTACCGCCAGATATCCCTCTTCGGAGGAGGCGTTAACGATTTTTCCTCCCGGACACATACAGAAGGAATAGACGCCGCGGCTTTCCTCTGTCTGATGCGTCAGCTTATAAATCGCCGGCGGAAGGACCCCGCCCGAAGCCATCCCGTACTGGGCGCGGTCAATGATTTCCTGCGGATGCGCCACGCGGTACCCCACAGCGAAGGCCTTGGGCTCCATCAGGATCCCGCTCTCCGAAAGCATCATCATCGTGTCCCGGGCACTGTGTCCGATGGCCAGCATCATCACTCTGGTCTCCCATTCTCCGTTTGTGGTGATGATCTGAGAAAGCGCCCCGTTTCTGTCCGTCCGTATCCCCGTCAGTCTGGTGCGAAAGCGCACCTCTCCTCCGTGTGCCCGGATCGCCTCAATGAGGCTGCGCACCACGTCCTTCAGACAGTCCGTCCCGACATGTGGATGTGCCTCAGTCAGAATATCCGCCGGTGCGCCGTGTTCCACCAGGATTTTCAGGATTTCCTCACCACGTCCCCCGCGGTCACGCACGCCCGTATAGAGCTTGCCGTCGGAATAGGCCCCTGCTCCTCCGGCACCAAACTGTATGTTGCTTTCCGGATCGGGCGCACCCCCTGACCAGAAACGGCGGACCTGTTCATCCCGCGCATCCGTCTCGTCCCCCCGCTCTATAAGGAGAGGCCGAAACCCTGCCCTGGCCAGAAAATACGCGCCAAACAGTCCTGCGGGTCCGGCGCCGACGACCACCGGCGGGTGTTCCAGCCTGCTCTCCCCGCACATCGGCAGTACATAGGGCATTTTTTCAGGCGCGGGTCTGGCTTTTCTTTTTTTCTCCGGCAGCGTAAGCAGCTTTTTCTCCGTCTGCGCATCCGTCTCGAGATCCACCGTACAGATATCATAGAGCTCTGGTTTTTTGCGGGCATCAATGGAATGCCGCACCAGGCGGATGCTTTCTATCCTTGAGGGATCGATACCGAGAGCCGCCGCCGTTTTTTTTGCCAGCTCTCTCCCGGGCGTCCATGGCTCGCGTCTTTTTTCTGGATCGATATGGAGTTTCAGCTGTTCGACTCTGATCATACTGCTTCCCCGATGAAGGACGTCCCGGAAGCGGCATGTGTTCCCGCAATCATTCCGCTCATAAACGCCCAATGCAGGTTGTATCCGCCGCATCGGCCGTCCACATCCAGCAGTTCTCCCGCAAGATAGAGTCCCGGCACACGTATGCTCTGCAGATCGTCATCCACTTCATTCAGGGACACGCCGCCGGCCGTGACCTGCGCGTGCGTATAGTCTGAAGCCCCGGTGATCTCCACAGGGAAGGCGCGAAACAGACGCCACAGCGTAATTTTCTGCTGCGCGGAAAGTGTCTGAAAACATGCCTGCTCCGCATCGTGGCACGCAAGCAGGGTAAGAATGCACCGGCCAAGCTCTTGGCTTGTAATTCCGGTGAGGAGGGAAAGCAGCGGTCTTTCCGGGGCTTCTTCCGCAATCTCTTCCAGATGCCTCACCCGCTCTTCCCATTCGCGGGGTGAGAGCTCCGGGAGGAGATCCAGCCATGCGTTTACCTCTTTTCCGGCCGCCAGGGCTTCTGTCACCTTGCCGGATGCCTGAAGCACAGGTATTCCGGAGAGTCCCTGCGGTGTCAGCTGCACCTCCCCGAATTCACTGACAATAAGACGATCCTCTGGCGGTTCCGTCCCAGGCTCTGCAGTCGGTGCGGATGCATAAAAAGAGACCGCCGCACGAACACGCACACCCGTCCCTGTCCTGAGCGGGAGTCCCTTCGTGTGAAGCGGCACCAGAGCCGGACGACGGGGAACACAGGCAATTCCCAGGCGCTCGCACAGATAGTATGCGTCGCCGCTTGCCTGACAGGTCTTTGGACCCGCGAGTCCGCCGGTGGAAAGAATCACGGCATCGGCACGCATCGTCTGCCCGCCCGCCACACAACACAGACCGTTCCCGTCTTGTTCGACACTTTTTAACTGCGCGCCGGTAAGGATGGTTACTCCCTGCTTAAGACAGGCATCATGGAGCGCCGTGACAATTGACGACGCCTGCCCCGACACCGGGTAGATTCCGGCTCCCTCCGTGCGGATATACAGGCCGATGCGTTCAAAAAGGCGGATCACCTCCGTCTGCGGGCAGATGCGAAGCCACCTTTCCATCCGCGCGCCGGCCTCCTCATTGTAGCAGTCCTTTGTGAGGTATACCGCCGAGAGATTGCCTCTTCCGTTTCCGGTCAGGGAAAGCTTTCTGCCGATCATCCCGGTCTTTTCCACCAACGTCACCCGGGCATGCTGCGTCGCCGCAGACAGTGCAGCCACAAGTCCCGCGGGTCCCGCGCCAAATACCAGGACGCTCCTTTCGCTCATACCCCGCGCCGATCATGACCGGTAAACCCGGCAAGAAGGCGTCCGCCGGGAATCCGGTAGAGTTCATATTCGGTGATGCCGTGCAGAATCGTCAGCAGCAGCATGTAGATAATGCCCGCCATCACGGAAAGAATGACAATGGTCAGAATCTCGCCCACCACCTCTGCCAGAATCCGTGAGAGAAGGAAAACCGGCAGTGTCGCCACTCCGGCGGACAAAAGCGGGATCAGCACGCCGTGGATCCACTCCTGTCTGTAGGACAGCATGGCAGACAGCAGGACAAATACGATCAGGGCGTACAGAACCATACCGATCAGATGCGCCACGATCACCGGCATGACAGGATGCTCACCTCCCGGAATGAGGAGCACGGCGGCGATGTGTGCCGCTGTAGCGATGCCCGCCCCGATGAGGATCACACGCAATCCTCCGGACTTGTAAAGCAGAATGGTCAAAAGCACGGAAATGCTGAAAAAAGGCAGCATCAGAATCTGCCAGCCAAGCAGTGCCGCGCCTTCCGCATCCGTCTGTCCGAACAGTCCCCGGTTAATCGGCAGTGCCAGGGCACTGATCAGCAGGGTCATCGGGAAAAAGAGAATACAGGCGTGCCGGATCATCCCGGCAAAGCGGTCGAGTGCGGACGGTGAATCATCTCTCTGCACTCTCATCTGCACCTGCAATACAGAGAGAATAAACGGTATGACTGCCAGCGTACCGGCGAAAAGAGACGGATACCACGCCGTCCCCAGGTAGCGTCCCCAAAGAGCGTAATGCGCTGCGGCCCCCTCCTCATCCGCCGGCATTCCGTGAAAATACCGCCACAGGTCAAAGGATAAGACCGCCAGAAGAAGCAGCGGAAACACGGCATCCATGGATAAATAGGGATATCCGCTCCGGCCCTTTCCTCTTCTCCCCGCAAAAAAATCCGGTGCGCGGAAACGGAGCTCCATCAGGAAAAAGGCGATCCACGACGCGAGACAGGCGATATCCAGACCGATCGCCGTCCCGGCAGCACCGTAGATCGCGGCGTAGCAGTCCGTCTGCATGAGTGCGTCCACCCGCACGCCGAAACGGCTTAAAAGAATCGACAAGAGACACGGCAGCACCAGCGTCAGGACGTTCTGTCCCATCGAGAGAAGAGAAACCTCCGCTCCTGCGCCGCAGGCTCTGAGATAGCCCTTTTTCCCTCCCAGTGATCCAAGCAGGACCATCCCCGGCATCAGCACCAGGAAAATCCTTCCGTTTCCCGCTCGCCCGGCTGCTTCCTGAAGGAAAATCGGCTGCAGAAAAACGCCCGCAAGAGACAGAACCGCGCCGAAAGCAGCACCGAAAACCGACATGTGTCTCCGGTATTGTCTTGCCGCGTCCTGCTGATCCCCCTTGAGCAGCAGACGCACGCCGCGGAAGGTCGGTCTTTCCCAGATGACCTCCGAAATCAGATACAACGTGAACAGCAGAATGAGCGGAAATGCCAGAATGGTGACCGTTTCCTTCCCTGAAAAACGAACGAAAATCATGGGCAGTGCAAACAGCACGGCCGCCCCCATGACCGTCCTGGTCGTCACCCGTTCAAACGCTGTTTTTCCACCGCCTCTTTTATTCCGGTTAGCCAATATCCGCTCCTTTTTCCCTCATGATCTTTAGACCGGCGAGCACCTGCTCCTGCTTCTGTTCCATCACCGCCGCCTCCTGTTCGGAAAGATGATCATATCCAAACAGATGGAACAGACTGTGCGCAAGCAAAAACGCAAATTCCCGGCGGACGCTGTGACCGTATGTCTCTGCCTGGCTGCGCACCCGTTCGGTGTTGATCACGATATCCCCCAGAAGAATCCGGCCGGTCTCCGGATCCGTACAGTCCGGATCCGGCGCTTCCATCCTTTCGCGGACGGTGTGGCCGTCGGAATAATCAATATTCGGAAACGACAGCACATCCGTGGGCTCATTGATGTTGCGGTGTATCAGATTCAGCTCCCGTATGGCATCATTGCCCACGAGATAGAGCGCCGCCTCCGCACCGGAGGGATCTACGACTCCCTCGAGCGCAAGCGCCTCATCGCCGACCATCGCACTAAACGCAGCGACATCCGCGATCCCGGCCTCCGCAGCCGGATCAAAATCCGTATCATTCTCAACGCAGAAAATCATAATACAACGTCTCTTTCTTGAGCAGCTCCCTGGTCACCCGAAGACCCCTGACGGACAGCGCGCTGTTTAAGAATTCTCCCTCGCTCTCCTTTTTTTCAAAAATCTTGTCAACCAGCAGAGCGTAGTCCACCTTGATCTGACTGTTCTTCTGAAACATGAACTGGAGGGAGGCAATCATGGTTTCGCACAGCGTGATTACGGTCGCCTCTGCCGAGAGGGGCTCCCCCTTTTTGTGCGTGATCAGCTCCGTCAACGCCCGGATGGCCTCCTCCGGGAAATGATAGGTGCGGTAAAGCGTCAGATTGTTCTCCAGGTCCCGATCGTTCAGCACGATGGCCGCGCGGTGATAATAGGAACAGCACCGCACGATCCGCTGATCCAGTCCGATGGCCGCCGCCACCCTCTGCGTCAGGTAATCCGTGTGAATGGCCCGCTGGTATTCCGTCTCGCTCGTTTCACGGATGCGCAGCATCAACGCATAGGCAGGATCATTGATCTCCGCGTAACGCTCCGCATCCCTGCGGATCACATAAAACGAAAAGGCATTCAGGATCATGATCAGCAGGGCAAAATTGATAAACGCGTTGATAATCGGAACAATCAGCACGGATACCGAGAGCGGCTCATTGAGGAACATCACGTGATAGCAGACTAACAGAACCGTCTGCGTCAGGAGGGAAATGAAGAGGGCCATACCGCCGTGCATCTGTTCGTCGAGCCGCCTGAACAGCCCCACTGCGATAAAACCGGCAAACACATACATAAAGAATTCCGGCAGGCCGCCTCCCTGCACCAGAATGGTAAGCATCAGCAGTTCGGTTCCCGCGTAAACCCCGATTAACGGGCAGGAAAGGAGCGAAAGCAGCACATAGACGGAAACGAACGGCCAGGAATCCGCGACGATGAGCGGCATGAACATGGTCATCGCAAAGGACGCCAGATAGGCACAAAAAAAACGCCTCG
Source organism: Lachnospiraceae bacterium (assembly GCA_024682835.1). Taxonomy (GTDB): domain Bacteria; phylum Bacillota; class Clostridia; order Lachnospirales; family Lachnospiraceae; genus Butyrivibrio. Next base: position 29,018 of record JAIKYU010000142.1, read on the forward strand.
GATGCGACCCGTTATCACAGGGCAGATCGCCGCGTAAGGCGTGATCCTCCCAGAGAAACAGGAGAATGCCGGCTCCGATCCCTGCGCTTACACTCGCCCGGATCACCTCAGACAGTCCCTGCCCGTAGGCCAGAGCCGCCACAAGCACTCCCAGGCACTGGACGGCAAACAACAGAGAATAAACCGCCGCCTGATTGGTTGACTTCTTCTCCAACGCTTACCTTTTCTTTCTGTTTTGTATCTGCTGCGAACGCATATGGGTCTCGTAGTTTTCGTAAGCGCGTACGATCTTCTGGACCAGCGGATGCCGCACGACGTCTCTTCCCGTCAGCTCGCAGAAAGCGATGTCCTCGATGCCTTTCAGCACCGTGCGTGCCACATCCAGCCCCGACTTCACGCCGGGCAGAAGATCCTTCTGCGTGGCGTCTCCGGTGATCACCGCCTTGGAGCCGAAGCCGATGCGCGTAAGAAACATCTTCATCTGCTCCGGCGTGGTGTTCTGCGCTTCGTCCAGAATAATGTAGGCATTATCGAGGGTGCGGCCGCGCATGTAGGCAAGCGGTGCCACCTCAATCAGTCCGCGCTCCGTGTTTTTCAGGAAATTCTCCGGTCCCATGATCTGATGGAGCGCATCATAAAGCGGCCGCAGATAGGGGTCCACCTTGCTCTGCAGATCGCCGGGAAGAAAGCCCAGCTTCTCTCCCGCTTCGATCGCGGGTCTGGTCAGAATAATCCGGCTCACCTCGCCCCGTAAAAACGCCGTGATGGCCATCGCCATGGCGAGATATGTCTTTCCCGTACCGGCCGGGCCGATGCCAAACACGATCAGATGAGATCGGATCGCGTCCACATAGGCCTTCTGTCCAAGTGTTTTCGGACGCACCGGTTTGCCGGCCACCGTGTGACAGATGACGTCCGTCTCGATCGCTTCCATCGCTTCCGCGCCTTCTCCGGATTTTTCAAGTTCGATTCCGTAGTCCACGCGCTGCTCCTCAAGCTCCTCCCCAGCGCTGCCGGCCAGAGACAATATCAGATCGGCGGCACGCGCCGGTGCGCTTCCGATTCCCGTAATCTTAAGCTCACCGTTTCTGTCAACGATTTCCACCTGCAGCTCCCGCTCAATTTTCCTGACGTACTGATCGCCTCCGCCGAAAACCCGCTGCAGTGCGTCAGCCGAAAGCGTCAGTTTTTTCTCTTTTTCTTTTCTCATTTCCCCCCATGATCTGGCTTTACATGATGATTTATTTGTGGTAAGGCTCTCCCCGCGCGATCCGAAATCCCCTGTAAATCTGCTCAAGCAGGATGACGCGCATCAGTTGATGAGGAAAGGTCATGTCGGAAAAGGAGATCCGTCTGGCCGCCCCCGAGAGCACTTCCGGAGAAAGCCCCAGGGATCCGCCGATGACAAACTGTATATGGGATCCGCCATGGACAGTGAAATCCCCGATCGCCCCGGAAAACCGTTCCGAGCTCATCCGTTCCCCGTCAATTGCAAGCGCCCACAGCGGGGCAGAGGAATCAGCAGCGCGGAGAATCAGCCCGCCCTCCTTCTGCAGAATGGCTTCCCGTTCTGCAGCCGAAGCCCGCTCCGGTGCCCGCTCGTCCGGCACCTCCACGACACGCAGTTTACAATAGGCCTGGAGGCGCTTTTCATACTCCGCCGCGGCCTTTTTCCAGTAATCCTCCTGCAGTCTGCCGACCGCGATCACGGTGATCCTGATCATCGCACGTGATAAACCCCATATCCGGATACAAGCGCGGGTAGCATGCTGATATGCTGATCCGTATCCTCCCCCAGACAAAGCACCGGAAGCTTTCCGTCCGCATCCGCGTGGTCAATCACCTGCCAGACTCCCTTTTTACACTTTCCGTACCAGTTCTCCAGGTTTCCGTCCGCGTCCGTCAGGATGACATACATGTCCCCGTCGTAGAGCCCTTCGGAAAAACGGCCGATGACGTTCTGCGGATACAGAGCCTCCCCGTCCATATGCTCCGCGTTGTATTGATAAAGATCGATGCCCTCTCCGTCCGGAAGATCGTTTCTCCAGGATCCCGTGTATTCGTGGAACAGCACCGCGCCCTGCATCTGATCAGGATAGAACTGATACCACTCTCCCGCGCCCTCTCTCTGGCCATCCGTCCATTCACCGAAGTAGTAGCGGTTTCCGCTGTATACGGCAATGCCCCTGCCGTGCGGCTTTCCTTCTCCGTTCACATCGCCGCTGTAGAAAAAGGGGACCTCCGGATGGGTCGCCAGATAGGCGGAAAGAGCCGTATACCGGTCCAGCTTCCAGAGATCCATCAGCGCCTCGTGGCCGTCGGATTCCCAATACCCGCGCATTTCGGAAAGAACCGCTTCTGCCGTGTCCTTCGTCTTTGCGTTTGCTCTGCCGTAATCCTCTGCTTTCGGCGCGCGGTAGAGCGAATTACCGGACACATCCAGCACAGCAGCCCTTGCGGCGTTTCCGGAAGCACCGGTTGCCGCGGCGGTGGAAACCAGACTCCTGGTAACACCGATGGCCGCGCTGTCTGCGCTTCCCGCTGCAGAAGCCGCAGCCGGCTTTACCGAAGCATCCTGTGCGGCGACGCTCACGCCCGCGGATGCCTGTGTGCCGGTATCCGGCTCCAGGGTCAATCCGGAGGATGCGATATCCAGCTGCATGGCATCGATATCCGCCTCGCGGGAGCCGGATTTCTCCGGCCTGTCCTTAAACACAATGAGCAGGATGATGGCCAGAACGCCCGTCATCACCGCCAGTGCAAGTTTTACTTTGTCAGAATTCTTCATCCTATCCTCCGTTTCCCGGGCAGGATTCCCGCTGCCTCATCACCCCGGCTTCGTGCAAGGAAATGCTGTGGATGCACCCCCTGTCAGGAAACAGATTAACAGAAAAAATGAAAGCAAAGAAAAAGAGACAGAGAATTCTTTCTTAAAATTTTCTGTCTCTTTTTTTATTTCAGGCATTTAAATAGGCATCAATTCCCTTTGCTCCGGCTTTTCCCGCTCCCATGGCAAGAATAACCGTTGCGGCGCCCGTCACGGCATCACCGCCCGCATAAACGGCTTCCTTGGAGCTCTTTCCGGTCTCCTCCTCGGCGACAATGCAGCCGCGGCGGTTGACATCCAGCCCCTGCGTCGTGGAAGCGATCAGCGGATTGGGTGAGGTTCCCAGGGACATGATGACCGCATCGCATTCGATTTCAAACTCACTGCCCTCCACCGGAACAGGGCTTCTTCTGCCTGACTCGTCCGGCTCGCCAAGCTCCATGCGGATGCAGCGGATACCGGAAACCCAGCCCTCCTCGTTGGAAAGAATCTCCACCGGATTGGTCAGCAGATCAAAGTGTATGCCCTCCTCCTTTGCGTGATGGACCTCCTCCACACGCGCCGGGAGCTCCGCCTCGCTCCTGCGATAGACCACATGAACCTCAGCGCCCATACGGAGTGCCGTGCGGGCCGCATCCATCGCCACGTTGCCGCCGCCGACGACCACTGCCTTTTTCGGACGCATGATCGGTGTCGAGGAATCCTCGGAAAACGCCTTCATCAGGTTGCTTCTGGTCAGGAATTCATTGGCGGAGAACACACCGAGTGCCTGTTCTCCTGGAATGTTCATGAATTTGGGAAGGCCTGCGCCGGAGCCGACAAACACGGCTGAAAAGCCCTCATCCTTAAGCAGCGAGTCGATGGTTACGGATTTGCCTACCACCACGTCGGTCTCGATGGTCACGCCAAGGGCACGCACATTGTCGATCTCCTTCTGAACGACACGCTCCTTGGGAAGACGGAATTCCGGAATGCCGTAGGTAAGCACGCCGCCGGCTTCATGAAGGGCCTCAAAGACCGTGACCTCATAGCCCATCTTGGCCAGATCTCCGGCGCACGTAAGACCCGCAGGTCCCGAGCCGATCACCGCCACCTTCTTTCCGTTTTTCTTCTCCGGCGCAGAGGGCTTGATGCCCATCTCTCTGGCGGTATCCGCAACGTATCTCTCCAGCTTGCCGATCGATACCGCTTCGCCCTTGATGCCGCGGACACAGACGCCCTCGCACTGTGTCTCCTGCGGGCACACACGTCCGCAGATCGCGGGAAGCGACGAGGACTGACCGATCACCCGGTAGGCTTCCTCGATGTTGTCGTCCTTCACCGCCTGAATGAACTCGGGGATCTGAATCGAAACAGGGCATCCCTCCACACAGCGCGGATTCTTGCAGTTTAAGCAACGGGAAGCTTCCGCCTGCGCCTCCTCCTTGTTGTAGCCAAGGCAGACCTCCTCAAAATTGGTCGCACGCACCTTGGCATCCTGTTCCCGTACGGGTACTTTTTTCATCATATCAACTTGCATATCCTTTAACCTCCGTCACGCGGATGTACCGCATCAAACCGTTCTTTTCACGCCAAAAGCAGCAGTCAGTGCTCTCCGGACCGGCAGCCGCCCTGATGCGTTGCCCCTTCCTTTTCCTTAAGATACAGTCTTCCTTCCTCCGTCCGATAAAGCTTCATGCGGTTCATCGCCTGATCAAAGTCCACCAGATGACCGTCAAACTCAGGACCGTCCACACAGGCAAACTTCACCTTGCCGTCCACCATGAGCCGGCAGGCGCCGCACATGCCCGTGCCGTCCACCATGATCGGGTTCATGCTGACGATGGTGTGAATGCCCAGTTCCTTCGTCAGTTTGCAGACAAACTTCATCATGATCATCGGTCCGATCGCCACACAGTGATCCCAGCGGACTCCTTCGTTCCAGAGATCCTGAAGTGCTACGGTCACCATGCCGGAACGCCCGTAGGAGCCGTCATCCGTCGTAATCGTCAGATTGCAGACGTTCTTGAACTCCTCCTCCATAATCACAAGATCCTTGTTCTTGGCGCCGATGATCACATCCGCAGTGATGCCGTGATCATGCAGCCATTTGGCCTGCGGGTAGACCGGAGCGGTTCCGACGCCGCCCGCGACGAACAGAATCTTCTTTTTCTTCAGTTCCTCCACATCCTCTTCAATCAGATCCGATGCGTTGCCAAGAGGACCCACCACGTCGGCAAAGGCGTCGCCCTTTTCCATGCGGGACATCTTGTCCGTCTCGGCGCCGATCACCTGCACGACAATGGTGATGGTACCGGCCTCGCGATCATAATCACAGATCGTGAGCGGCACCCTTTCGCCCTGCGCATCCGCACGAACAATCAGGAACTGTCCCGGTTCGCAGCTTGCTGCGACCCGCGGTGCCCTGACCACCATCCGAAAAATGACCGGATCCTTCGTCAGTACCTGTTTTTCCAGAATCTGAAACATATTCTCCCTCCTGCGTTCTGTTTTCTTTCACGCTTATGCAGCGCTGCCACCATACAAAAATATAACCGAAACCTGCTCGGATTTCAAGAAGATGCCTACTTGTTTCTCAGAGTGAAAAGTGTGTAGTTGCCGCTGGAATCGTATCCGAGCCTGTGGACGCTGCCGTCGTTGGTGTTGACGGCATAAAGAAGTCCGGTGTCGGTCGTCGTTCCGTCCGCCTGGACATAACGCTCCACAATGCGGTAATACTCTCCCGCACCCTCAATCTCGATGATGCTGTCCACCGGATAGATGTTGTAGCCGTCCTGGCCGAGCACCTTGCCGGAGCCGTCCAGCAGGACATTCTTTTCGATCAGCACGCGAATAACTGCTTCGGAAGCCTGTTCCTCGCTGATCAGCCGTGCATAAACCAAGTGGTAATTGCGTTCCACGATTTCGCTTCCCACACCGTCCGCGTCAAACGCCCGGAATCGGAACACGCTGTTGCCCACCGGCATCTTGATCGGCGACGTGTATTCGGTGGAGTCCACGGTCGGCTCACTCTTGTCTGTCGTGTAGGTGATCCGGCAATTCTCCTGCATGACGGCGACAATCATGGTGCTCTGCGTGTAGTCTCCGCTGTCTTCGAGGATCACGGGCGCATCGGGAGCGGCCGGCTCAATCATGTACATGGCGATGGTTTCCTCACCGCTCTCCCCCTTTTCATTGAAGCCGACCACACGCAGGGTGCTCTCTCCCTCACTGTCAATGACGATCGGACCAAGGTAACGCTCCTTTGTGTCATCCGGCTTTGACCCGTCCGTCGTGTAGTAATACCGCACGTCATCGCTCTCCGGTGTGATCTCCACCGTAACCGGGCCCTGATACCGGCCGGAGGAAACGCTGATCGAAGGCGCCTGCGGGATCGATGCTCCTGCCTCAGATTCCGTTTCCGTCTGTGCGGAATCACTCACTGCCTGCGGCATATTCCCTTCCGCCTGCTGCGTGGCCGTTTCCTCACTGGCCCGCGTGGCCCGGTCAAACACCTTAAGCTCCAGCACGTGAGGAATCGCAATCACCGCCAGTGTGATCACTGCCGCAATGCCGATCCCGACGGCGGTATAGCGAAGCGCTTTTTTCGGAATGCGCAGATGAATGTCGAAGTAGTCCTTATCTCCCCCGGTCTCCTCTCCGGTGTGGGCGATCTCCCTTGCCACATCCGTCATGACCGAGGCGATGGAATCATCCACCTCCGGTTCGAATTCCGGAACAAAACGGATCTCTTCCCCGCAGGATTCGCAGTAAAGCTTGCCCTCCGGGATCTCACTCCCGCATTTCGGGCATAGCGTCCCGGGGAGCGGAATATTCATCTCGGCGGTCATCACCGGCCGCATTTTTTTCGTAATACCCATTTTCATCATTTTTCCGCGGGTGGATTCCGCTTTTTCGCCAGTTCACAGCAATTGCGCATCAGCATGGCAATGGTCATCGGTCCGACGCCGCCCGGAACCGGGGTAATCGCACTGCAATGCGGCGCAACGGAATCAAAGTCCACGTCTCCGCAAAGCTTTCCGGTCTCCATGTCCCTGTTGATTCCGACATCGATCACGACAGCACCCTCTTTGATGTCTGACGCTCCGATCATGCGGGGCTTTCCGACGGCTGCCACCACAATGTCCGCCCGGCGGATTACCTCACGCAGATTCTTCGTCCGCGAATGGGCGATGGTCACGGTGGCATGGCGCTGCAAGAGCAGATGTGCCATCGGCTTGCCGACAATGTTGCTTCGCCCGATGACCACGGCTTCCTTACCCTCAATTTCCACACCGCTGCGCGTAAGCAGTTCGATCACGCCTGCCGGCGTACAGGAGACGACCGCAGGCTCTCCGATGGCCAGCAAACCCACATTGACGGGGTGAAAGCCGTCCACGTCCTTTGCCGGATCGATGGCGTCTATGACAGCGCGCTCATCAATCTGCCGCGGCAGCGGAAGCTGTACCAGGATCCCATCCACATCCTCGCGGGCATTGAGCGATGCAATCCTCTCAAGCAGCTCCTCCTGCGTGGTGTCCGCGGGAAGCTCTATGGAAACGGATTCGATTCCCACCGCCTCACAGGCTTTTTTCTTATTCCTTACATACACCGCGCTGGCCGGATCGTCCCCGACCAGAATGACCGCCAGAGTGACAGAGCTGCCCTGTACCTTAAGCGCAGAGACCTCCTGCCGCACCTCATCCTTGATCTGCGCCGCGATCGCTTTGCCGTCGATCAGATTCGCGCCCATGATTGTACCCCCTTTGGATCGTGGTTGCAACTTTGAATTTCAGAAAAGCCCGGTAATTCTTCCCTCATCATCCACATCGATGGCTTCCGCCGCCGGGTGCTTCGGGAGTCCGGGCATCGTGAGAATGGTTCCGCACAGGGCCACAATAAAGCCGGCGCCCGCACTGACATAGACGTCCCGCACGGACAGCGTATAGCCCTCCGGTCTCCCCAGAAGAGCCGGGTCATCGGACAGGGAATACTGGGTCTTGGCCATACAGACCGGGAAGGACGAAAAGCCGAGTTTTTCAGCGGTTTCCAGCTCGCGCAGTGCCTTCGCGGAAAAGCTCACATCTCCGGCACCGTAGATCTTCTTCGCAACCGTCTCGATCTTTTCCTTCGGAGACATGTCATCCGGATAGATCGGATGATAGTGGCTCTCCTTCTTCTCCAGGGTGTCAAGCACCTCTCTGGCGAGCGCTTCGCCGCCTTCACCGCCCTTTTCCCAGACCTCTGAGAGGGCAAAGGTGCATCCCTTATCGCGGACGAACCGCTCCACCCAGTCGGTCTCGGCCTTTGTATCACTGGAAAAGGCATTCAGGGTGACCACCACGGGCACGCCGTATGACTGAAGATTCTCGATATGCTTTTCCAGGTTGCCGCTGCCCTTTTTAAGCGCCTCCAGGTTTTCCGCGGAGAGCTCGCTCTTCGGGACACCGCCGTTATACTTCAGCGCACGAACCGTCGCCACAAGCACGACGGCGTCCGGTTTTAAGCCCGCCGTCCGGCATTTGATATCCAGGAATTTCTCCGCTCCGAGGTCGGCGCCGAAGCCGGCTTCCGTCACCGTGATGTCCGAGAGTGCAAGCGCGGCCTTTGTGGCTCTCACGGAATTGCAGCCGTGTGCGATATTGGCGAAGGGGCCGCCGTGGACGATGACCGGCGTATGCTCCAGGGTCTGCACGAGATTGGGCTTTATCGCATCCTTTAAGAGCGCCGCCATCGCGCCCACCGCCTTCAAATCTGCCGCCGTGACCGGCTTTTTATCCTTATTGTAAGCCACGATGATCCGCCCGAGGCGTTCCTTCAGATCCTTCATGTCCTTCGCAAGGCAGAAGACCGCCATCACCTCGGTCGCAACCGTGATGGAGAAATGATCCTCCCTGGTCACGCCGTCCCCCGCATCACCGAGCCCCACCACGATATTTCGGAGTGCCCGGTCATTCATGTCCTCACAGCGCTTCCAGACGATGCGCTTGGTGTCGATCTGCAGTTCATTTCCCTGCTTGATGTGATTGTCCAGCATCGCCGCCAGCAGGTTGTTGGCGGAGGTGATGGCATGAAAATCACCGGTGAAATGCAGGTTGAGTTCCTCCATCGGAACGACCTGGGCGTAGCCGCCGCCGGCTGCACCACCTTTGACGCCGAAGCAGGGTCCCAGGGAAGGCTCTCTTAACGCAATCACCGTCTTCTTCCCGAGTCTCTTTAACGCATCCCCGAGGCCCACGCTTGTCGTGGTCTTTCCCTCCCCCGCCGGAGTCGGGTTGATGGCCGTCACGAGCACAAGCTTGCCCGCCGGGCGATCGGAAAGCTCACTGAGATAGGACTCGGTCAGCTTTGCCTTTGTTTTGCCGTAGCACTCCAGCGCATCCTCCGGGATGCCGATAGAAGCCGCCACCTCCGTGATCGGTGAAAGTGTTGCCGCCTGAGCGATCTCAATATCTGTTTTCATCCTTCTACCCCCCCTTAAACCCTTTTTGTTATTCCTGGTTTTCCCCATTTAAGAATGCCTCAAACTCCCCACTGCTCATCAGCACCCGGCGCGGTTTGGTCCCTTCTTCCTCACTCACGACCCCGGCCTCGCACAGCTGGTCCATGATGCGGGCCGCGCGGTTGAATCCGACCTTGAAGACCCGCTGAAGCATTCCGATGGATGCCTTTTCCTTGCCGATCACGAGGCGTGCCGCTTCGGCGAAAAACGCATCGCGGTCGCTGTCCCCATCCGAAGTGCCGCCTCCTGCGGCCGCATTCTCCAGGCCGTTCATCTCCTCTTTAATCCGTTCATCCTCCTGTACCGTGTATCCCTGTTCCCTGATGAACGCCGTGACATCGGCCACCTCCTCATCGGAGACAAAGGCGCCCTGCACACGGGCGGGTCTTGTGTAGCCCTGCGGGAAGAAAAGCATATCGCCCTTGCCGAGCAGCCTCTCTGCGCCAACCATATCCAGAATCGTGCGGGAATCCGTGTTGCTGGTCACCGCAAAGGCGATCCGGCTCGGCATATTGGCCTTGATCAGACCCGTGATGACATCTACCGACGGACGCTGCGTTGCAATCACCAGATGAATCCCGGCCGCTCTTGCAAGCTGTGTGAGACGCACGATGGCAGCTTCCACGTCGTTTCCGCAGGTCATCATCAGATCCGCCAGCTCATCGACGATCACCAGGATCTGCGGCATTCTGACCGCATGCTGCTCCTCGCGCTCCTCCGCGGACATCTTATCCACATGGGCATTGTATCCGACCAGATCGCGCACACCGGTATCCGCAAACATCTTGTAGCGTTTTGTCATCTCCGCGACCGCCCAGTTGAGGGCTGCAGCTGCCTTCTGAGGCTCCGTGACCACAGGAATGAGCAGGTGCGGTATCCCGTTATACACGGACAGCTCCACCACCTTGGGGTCGATCATGATCAGCCGCACCTCATCCGGTCTGGCTTTGTAGAGAATACTCATGATGATCGTGTTGATGCAGACCGATTTGCCGGATCCGGTGGCACCGGCAATCAGCACATGGGGCATCTTTGCGATGTCCGCAATCACGGATTTGCCTGCCAGGTCCTTTCCGGCGCCAAAGGCAAGCTTTGACTTGAACGCTTTGAAGTCCGGTGTGTCCACCACGTCCCGGAAGCAGACCATGGCGTTGACCTTGTTCGGCACCTCGATTCCCACCGCCGCCTTTCCGGGAATCGGCGCCTCGATGCGGATATCGGTGGCTGCGAGATTGAGCTTGATATCATCCGTCAGCCCCAGGATCTTGCTGACCTTGACCCCTGCCTCCGGCTGCAGCTCGTAGCGCGTGACCGTCGGTCCCTGACTGATGTCCGTCACCCTGGCGTTTACGCCGAAGGTGGACAGAATCTCCTCCAGTCTGCCGGCCGTCTCCTTCAGCTGCTCCTCACTGTCTCCGCCGCTGTTCTTACCTTTATGAAGCAGATCGATGGGAGGGAACCGGTATTCCTCCGGTTTCGGCAGTTTTTTCTCAGGGCAGGAAACCGGTTTTCTGGCGCCGGGTCTGTCCTGGCTCACCGGCTCCTTTGGCTTGATCGTTTTCTCAGGCTCCGGATTCTGTCCGGACTCCTCATCCTCATCAAAGAAGGATCGTTTCGGTTTCCTGGGGACATACGCTTCTTCCGGTGCCTCGTTCTCCGGCTGCATCGGTTCTGCTCCATCATCCTCCCGTTTCCGGAAGGCATACGGATCGGCAGGCGAAACGTCCTCCTCTTTGCCGCGCATGATCTCCCGCACATTGCCGCGCACGCTCATGGGATCCTCCTCCGGTTCCCGTGCAGGCACCTTCTGTTCGTCCGGTGAGGGCACCTCCTCATTTCCGTAGCGGTGAACCATGATCTCATGGACGTCATCCCGCACACGCTCTCCGGAAGGGATAAACAAGTCCCTGCGCTCTGTGTCGCCGCGAACGGCTTCGGACGTTTCGGACTCCTCCCAGTCATCCAGTTTGGTGTTTGTTGTCACGCCGTCCGCCTTGCGGTCCCTGCGGAGCATCCGTTCATCATCCTGCTGTTCGATCCGCAGTTTGCGCTTTTCATCCAGCTCTCTTCTTCTTTTTTCCTCGAACGCCCGCCTCCGCTCACTGCGTTCCCGCATATCCTGCATTCCGCGCGAAGTCTGTTCACCCAAAAATCTGCCGCCTTTGCGAATGCCACGGATAAAGGAGCGCTCCGTGATGAGCACTGCGCAGACAATGAACCCGATCAGCAACAGAAGTACGGTTCCTACAATAGAAAGAGTGTGATAGGAAAGATAGGCGAGAGATCCGGCGATTGCCCCGCCGCCGTTGCGCTCTCTTCCGCAGGTCAGATAAATCTCCGGCAGAGAGTAGCCTGTCATAGTCTGAATCCGCCCCACCGCCAGCTCGCAGATCATGCCGAGCATGAAATAAACCGCCGATCCCGCGGCGATCTTGATCTTGGCCGCGCGGCGGAAATCGTTGGCATAGGCAAACAGGAAGAAAAACAGCACGAGCACCGGCGCAAGGTAGGCTGGCAGCCCAAACAGGCCGAACATCAGATATCTGAAAAGATTACCGATGGTTCCGCAGATCCCGAAATTGCACAAAAAAAGAAACAGCGCAAAGGCTCCGAGGGCCAGTGCCAGCACCTCACCGGCACGGGACTCCCCGACGCTCTCCATCCCGGGCTCCCGCATGGGCTCCCTGATCGGTCTTCCCCTGTCAGTGGCGCGGGTTCTGCTCGTCTGCGGCTTCCGATCTCCGCTCCTTTTGCCGGCGCTGTTTGCGCTTCTTCTTGTCTGATTTCTGCTGTCCGTTTGATTCGCCATGGATGATAGTATACCATCGAACACACGGAATGATCAATACCGCATAAACAGCTTCGATCCCGCAGCGCCGATTCTATATATCGGATTCTCAAAACGGCGCTTCACATGCTCCAGCTCCTCCCTGATGGAAAGACTCTGCGGGCAGTGCTGCTCACATTTTCCGCATTTGACGCACAATCCCGCATTGGAACGGTCCTTCCTGAGCGTCGTGCACATAAAATACTCGCGGAAGGCGTTAGCATACCGATCCGCATAGCTTGCGTTGTAGGTTGCAAAACAGGTCGGAATATCCACCCCCGCCGGGCACGGCTGGCAGTATCCGCAGCCGGTACACCCGACGCGAACCTTGCTGTAAATCGCGTCCAGCACGCGTCCGTACAGTGCCAGCTCCTCTTCGGAAAGTGCCCCTGCCAGGCTCTCCGACGCGATGCGGCAGTTCTCCTCCACCTGTGCGACATCATTCATACCGGACAGCACCACCGTCGCCTCCGGATGATTCCAGATCCAGCGGAGTCCCCAATCGGCAGGCGACCGCTTCGCCGGCATCCGTTCAAATTCCCGGAGTGCCTCCTCCGGCAGACCGTTCACCAGACGGCCGCCGCGCAGCGGTTCCATGATGATGACCGGAATGCCCTTTTCGGCGGCTGCCGTGAGCCCCTCAATGCCCGCCTGCGCATGTTCGTCCATGTAATTGAACTGGATCTGGCAGAAATCCCAGTCATATGCGTTGAGCAGCTCCTTGAACTGAACGGTTCCGCCATGGAAGGAAAACCCGATATTCCGGATGCTGCCGTCCTTCTTCATTTTTCCGATCCACTCGTCCATTCCCAGCTCGCACAGACGTTCCCAGCTTTTTACGTCGTTGAGCATGTGCATCAGATAGTAATCGACGGTATCCGTCTGCAGCCTTTCCAGCTGTTCCGCAAAGAAACGCTCCGGATCCTCTTTTCTCTTCACATGATACTGCGGAAGCTTGGTCGCGATAAAGATCCGGTCCCTGCAATTGTATTCCCTGATGAATCTGCCGAGACAGACCTCACTCCCGTTGTAAATATATGCCGTATCATAGTAGTTGACGCCCCGCTCAAGCGCAAGCGCCATCTCCCGATTGGCCTTCTCCTGATCGATGGATCCGCCCTGACGCGTAAAGCGCATGCATCCGAAGCCAAGCGCCGACAGGGAATCTCCGTTTTTCGGATTGGTACGGTACTGCATCTTTCACCTCCTGCCCGTATTAAGAAATGCCAAGGTCAATCATCATTTGATGCCCGCGGATTGCCCCGCTGCAAACAGCGGCGTATACATAAAGCCGCCGTCCTCATCGGACGGCGGTTTTTCCTTTAAAAACCAATGACGGCCGAAATCACACCAGCGAGCTGAAGAACGAATCGTAATCCTTATTGCTCACACCGCCCGCATTGTAGGTCGTGGTCGTGGAAGCCGCAGCGGAAGCGCCGCTCTCAATCAGTCCCGCATAGGAAGCCACTTTGTCCCCATAGGTGTTGGAACCGCTGAAGAGCTTTGAAACATTGCCTGTATCCGCCGAAGAAAGCTTCTCTTTGTCAAGAGAGAGGGTGCCGTTTTCCTGGAGGGTGATGCCGATGGCGCTCAGCTGCTTGAAATAGCCCATCGAAACCGAGGTCATGGAGGTCGCCCTCGACGTCACAATCCCGCTGGAGGATTTCCCCGCGTCGTTGATCACCGAATTGTAGCTGTCAACAAAGTCGGAAACCGCAGTATTGAGTGCCTGGCGGTCTTCGTCCCGCGCATAAAGATTCGTCTTTGCATCCTCGGAAAGCACGGAAAGAGAACTCTTCAGCGAGGATACGTCTGAGGAAATCTGCTTATACTCTTTGGATGCAGCCGCGCTCTTTTTTTCCGATGTCCTGCTCACCGTGTCATTGGAAGAGGACGAACTCTTCTTCGTCGAGCCGCCATCCATCTTCTTATAATAAGCCTTGACCAGCTTATTATAGGAACCGTTCTTGATTGTGTTGTAATCCGACACGAGATTCGCCAGACCGGACACTCCCGAAGAAGCACCCGTACTTGTATTCAGGCTGTTGAACAAAAAAGAGGTATCCTGACGCTGCCTAAGACTCACATTCATCTTCATCACTCCTTTGATTTCGCAGAAACATCCCTGTCTCCGGTGAAACGAATCTTAAACTCCTACATACAGTAAACCACTTCATAAGCCAAATGTCAAGAACTATCGAGGAAATCCGGCTCTTTTCTGCGTAACTTTGTTACTATTCAGTACCGAGCCACGCACTTGCTGCGTGGCTGCGGCCCAAGCTGATTCAAGAGTGAGGTCGGGCTGCGCCTGAAAGGCGCACTGGAATGCCCGACCGAAGCAGTTACAATTCAGCGCTGGCAAAGCGCTGAATTGTAACGTAACTTTCGTTTGACAGAAATCCGTTTAGAATATATGATTATGTTCGGCTATTCATCTGTTTCTATTATATGCATGACGGAAGGAAAAAGACATGCCTATTACCGATCTTCTGGAACACAACTGCAAGTTTTACGGCGATGAAGTCGCTCTGGTGGAATTAAACCCGGCCATAAAGGACACCCGCCGGATGACCTGGAAGGAATATGATCTCATCCAGCCGGAGGCCGGCAACCCGTACCGCCGGGAGATCACCTGGCATGTGTTCAACGAAAAAGCCAACCGTTTTGCCAATCTCCTCCTCTCCAGAGGCGTTAAAAAGGGAGATAAGGTGGCCATCCTGCTGATGAACTGCCTGGAATGGCTTCCTATTTATTTCGGTATATTAAAAACCGGCGCTCTTGCCGTGCCGCTCAACTTCCGCTACACGGCTGACGAAATCGAATACTGTGTTGACAAGGCGGATGCGGACGTGCTGGTTTTCGGCCCCGAGTTTATCGGCCGTGTGGAGGAAATCTGCGACCGCATCAGCACGCACCGGCTTCTGTTCTATGTCGGTGCCAACTGCCCGTCCTTCGCGGAGGATTATATTGAATCGACCGCGGACTGCTCCAGCAGGGATCCGCTCATCGATCTCACCGAGGACGACGATGCCGCCATTTATTTTTCGTCAGGCACCACCGGATTTCCCAAGGCGATCCTGCACAAGCACCGCGCACTCTCCCACTCCGCGCGATGCGAGCAGAAGCACCATGGCCAGACCCACGACGACGTCTTTCTGTGCATCCCGCCGCTCTATCACACCGGTGCCAAGATGCACTGGTTCGGCAGTCTGGTATCCGGGAGCAAAGCCGTGCTTCTGAAAGGGACGACCCCGGAGACGATCCTGGACGCCGTTTCCCGTGAAAAATGCTCCATTGTCTGGCTTCTGGTGCCGTGGGCGGAGGATATCCTCGAGGCGCTGGACACCGGAAAAATCAAAAAAGAGGATTATGACCTCTCCCACTGGCGTCTCATGCACATCGGCGCACAGCCTGTGCCCAAGAGTCTGGTTCGCCGCTGGAAGGTCTATTTCCCCACGCACGATTACGACACCAACTACGGTCTTTCGGAATCCATCGGTCCCGGCTGTGTCCATCTCGGCACGGAGAACATCGACCACGTGGGTGCGATCGGCGTTCCGGGCTACGGATGGGAATGCCGTATCGTCGATGAGCAGCACGCAGATGTCGCTCAGGGGCAGGTGGGCGAGCTTGCCGTCAAAGGCCCCGGTGTCATGGTGTGCTACTATCACGACCCCGAAGCGACCGCCGAGGTCATGGACGACAACGGCTGGCTGTATACCGGCGATATGGCGATGCAGGACGAGGAAGGCTTTTACTGGCTGGTCGACCGCAAGAAGGACGTGATCATCTCCGGCGGTGAAAACATCTACCCGGTTCAGATCGAGGACTTCCTGCACGGGATGGAGGGCATCAAGGACGTTGCCGTCATCGGTCTGCCGGACAAGAGACTCGGCGAAATCTCCGCCGCGATCATCGAAGCCGCTGAAGGGGCGACACTCACGGAGGAAAGCGTGACCGCCTTCTGCCAGGCACTTCCCAAATATAAAAGACCGCGCCGCATCATCTTTGCCGATGTGCCCCGCAACCCCACAGGAAAGATCGAAAAGCCCAGGCTCCGCGAGCTTTACGGTGCCGTCGGTCTCGTGGCCACAGAAAACAACAGTTGAGCTGATTCCCATTCCCGGAGATTGCCATGGCATCCATTCTGTCATCCGATTCCATATATGACAACGAAGTTCCCTTTTGCAGGGTCTATGGACTGGAACGAAAAAAAGCGCTCGAGAAGCTGTTTCTTCAGGAGCGCATATCCTACTATGTCGTCTGGGAACACCAGAGTTTCTTTCAGCGTCTTTTCTCCGGCAACCGGAAGGAGGTCTGCACCTTCCGAATCAACAGAGCCGATGTCCCGCGGGCGAAGGAACTGGTCGCCGAAATGAAAGGCGTCCGCGTCCGCAACAACAGGCGCTGATCCGATCATCAGCCAAAGGTTCTGTCTTCGTACTTTATGCGGTAGATACGCTTTAAGGACTCGTCGATCCTGCTCTCCGCGATCACACCGCTGTTGACGGCATCCACCACACCATCCAGCGCTTCATCGAGATCTTCCGGGCGGTAAATGATGTCCGCTCCCGCCTTGACCGCTGCAACCGCAGCCTGGTCGGCTGTGTAATAATCGGTGATCACTCTGCTGTCCATCGCATCCGTCACCACCACTCCGTCAAAGGCAAGCTTTCCGCGCAGCTCATCCATAATGACAGCGGATGACATCGAGCACGGCGTGTTGTCCCCCACGATCTCCGGCACCGCCAGATTTCCGACCATCACCATCCTCGTTCCCGCCTCCATCGCGGCGGCAAACATCTTTCCGTCTCCCTCATCCAGGTCCTGCGAAGTGATTCCGGCAGAAGGAATGCCGGCCTCATCGCTCGCCGTTGCGGGGAACAGCTTGACAATCGTGTGAATTCCATTGGTCTCGAGCCCACGGATCATCTCGGACATCACTGCGGACGCAACCGCCGGATCACTGCCAAAGCTGGATTTGCGCTCCTCCTCTGACATGGCGTCCGAAGTGAGGTTGATGTTTAGTCCCAGATCCACCTGGAACCCGTGATGGATCAGGCGCTTTGCAATGGCCTCTCCCGTTTCAAATGCCGCCCCGGTATCACCGGCTTCCGCCAGCTGCGCGGGAGAAGAAAGCTCCTCCAGGGACAGTCCGCCCGTCAGTTCCCCCAGATCCCCGCCGGCTTCCGTCGTGGCAAGGAAAAGCGGATATTTGCTCATATTGGAAGTGGTCTGCAGCATCTCCGCAATCTGTTCCTCAGATTTGATATTCTTACGGGTGTACACTACGCCGCCGACCGCTTTTTCCTGAAGTGCATCCTCCGTGCCGTCCCCGGCCTTGATTGCGGCATCCACGCCCGTCAGCTGTTCGGGTGTGACCAGGAAGAGTCCGGCCACCTTATCCTTTAACGGCATATCCGCGATCAGAGAGTCAATAAACTCATCCAGCAGCTCCTCCTGCGTTCTGACCGTGTCCTGCGCCTCTTCGAGCACCGGCTCCGGCGTCAGAATCGTCTCCGTTTCCGACTCCTCCGGCGCCGCCTCAAACAGAGATGCCTCCTCCTGTTCGGGAGCGACTGCCTCCATCGCCTCCGCTTCCTTGGCAAGCTTCGCCGCAGCACGGCGCTCGGAAACGACACGTGCGAATCTGATGCCGCCGACATACAGCAAACCGCCAAGTGCAATCAGCAGAACCGCCACCGTCAGATAGGCGGCAACCTGTGCACGGATGCGTCTCCTGTGGCGTGCCAGAGCCCGTTCTGCGTCCTGAATCTTCAGATCTGTCTCTCTGCTCTCCTGATTTCCGTTATTCACGTCCATAAAAACCTCGCCTGATTCGATCTTTATAACATATCAAACGAAATTTATTCTACCACAGGTCAAAATGGATATCAAGTGGTATTATAACATTTGTTTTCTATAGTTTGTATTTTTTTACACAAACGAAAGACGGGAGACACGACATATTCGTGGCTCCCGTCTTTATCCTTCCACCGACACATCCTGCGTCGGACTGTTTTGGCTGTCCATTGGTCTAAACCTCCTTTTCTCAACTGCCTTCACGCCATTCACATTCGCTTTCATAAGCTGCAGTGGCAGGATTCTTAACCGTCTTCCGGATGATCGCTCGCTTCACTGCTCATCATGGTACCGAAGGGGTTGGTATTATGTTCACTTCCATTTCATTCTCCGGTGGTCCGTACCTCCTTTTCATCAGATTTTTTGAGGTATTCCTTATCTGTCCATCGGACTGTCCTCCATTCAGATTCGCCTTCGGGTTCTGCTTACTATTCCATTGGACTACCCTCCACGTGAATCGTCAACAGGTTCTGCCTACGTGTCCATTGGACTGTACCTCCTTCCCAAAGGTTTGATGTCAGATTTTTATATTAAATCTTAACCTTTTGTTCTGCATCTCTCTTGCTGATGATTGAATTGTATATCATTAAAAATCATTTGTCAACACAATTTGCAAAAAAGTTGAAAAATTTTAGCAAAACAAGAAGAACGCCGTATTTACGACGTTCTTCGCAGGTCTGTCTGTTTGTCTGACTCGTCAGATCAGCGGGTATTTCGCTGTCAGCTCCGCGATAATCGCGCGCGCCTTATCGATATCCGCGCCCTTGGAGCGCACCACGAGCGCGATCGCCTCCGCAATCCTGTCCATATCCGCGGTGTTCATGCCGCGCGTCGTGACCGCGGGCGTCCCCAGCCGGATGCCGCTGGTGACAAAGGGCGAGCGCTGTTCATTCGGGATGGTGTTCTTATTTGCCGTGATATGTGCGTCATCCAGCCACTGCTCCACTTCCTTGCCCGTCAAGTCAAAGTTCGTGAGATCGATGAGCATCAGGTGATTGTCCGTTCCGCCGGAAACAATCTGAATTCCGCGGTCCATCAGGCCTTTGCAGAGCGCCTGCGCGTTGTCGACAATGCTGCGCGCGTAGGTCTTAAACTCCGGAGAAAGCGCCTCCTTGAAGCACACCGCCTTTGCCGCGATCACATGCTCCAGAGGTCCGCCCTGAATGCCCGGAAATACGGCCTTGTTGAAATTCCATTTATCCTGCGCGTTCTGATTCCACAGAATCATGCCGCCGCGCGGTCCGCGCAGTGTTTTGTGCGTCGTCGTCGTCACCACATCCGCGTAGGGGAACGGGCTCTCATGCACGCCGCCCGCGATCAGGCCCGCGATATGCGCCATATCCACCATGAGCACCGCGCCGCACGCGTCCGCCGCCGCGCGGAATTTGGCGAAATCAATAGCCCGGCAGTAGGCGGAAGCACCCGCAATGATCAGCTTCGGCTTGTGCTCTGCCGCGAGACGCGCCATTTCCTCGTAGTCCAGGAAGCCGTTCGCGTCCACACCGTAGGGAATCACATTGAAATAACTTCCGGAGATATTCGCCGGACTTCCGTGGGAAAGATGTCCGCCCTGGTTAAGGTTCATGCCCAACACCGTATCTCCGGGCTTGAGCACCGCAAACTGTACGGCAAGATTGGCCTGTGCGCCCGAGTGCGGCTGCACGTTGGCGTAGTCGCAGTGATAGAGCTCCTTCGCGCGTTCACGCGCCAGCTCCTCCACTTCATCCACGACGTAGCAGCCTCCGTAATAGCGTTTTCCCGGCAGGCCCTCCGCGTATTTGTTGGTAAGGGGACTCCCCATCGCCGCCATGACCGCTTTGCTGGTCCAGTTTTCCGAAGCAATCAGCTCGATATGGTCGTTCTGCCTTGCAAGCTCCCGCTCGATCAGCGAGGCGATTTCCGGATCAACTGCCCTGACTTCATCTAAAGAATACATGATTCCCTCCTGTAAATATGCCGCGCAACGTGCATCATTTTACCACACCTGTCCGCGCATTTCTATGCTATAATTCAAATAATTGACAAATGAACCGGATGATAAACCATCCGCAGGCATCCTATACCGTTCATAACAGAAAGGCAATCGCACCATGACAGAATGCATTGTGAACCCCTCCGCCCGTTCCGGCCGTGACAGACAGATCCTGGAAGACCTGAAAACCGCTTTTGCCGCGCGGAACATTCCCTTCCGCGAGCATTTTACCGACGGCCCGGGCGCCGCGCTCCGCATCGCCGGAGAGCTGACAGGCGAGGGCAAAGAAGGCGGAAAACTGACCCTCGTTGTCCTGGGCGGCGACGGCACCCTGAATGAAGTCATCTCCGGCATCCGGGATTTTTCCGAACTCTCTCTGGGGTATATCCCCACCGGCTCCGGCAACGATTTTGCCCGCGGCATCGGCCTCCCGAAAGACACGCGGGTGCTCATCGACCGGATTCTTGCAGGCAAAGAAATCAGGCGCATGGATGTCGGACGTCTCGTCTATCACAGTAAGACCCGCACCCTGTCGCGTCTCCACGACGAAAACATCTCGGATATCCGGCAGTTCATCGTCAGCTCCGGCATCGGCTTCGACGCCGCCGTCTGTGAGGAGGCGCTCTCTTCCGGCACGAAGGCTTTCTTTAACCGGATCGGCCTCGGGAAGCTCACCTACGGCTCCATCGCGATCAGACATCTGTTGAAGGCTCCGCGGATCCCCGTGGATATTGACCTTGACGGGGACCGTCACATCCATCTGGATCATTTCCTCTTCGCAGCGGCCATGAACACACCTTTCGAAGGCGGCGGCTTCCGTTTTGCGCCTGACGCGGATCCCGCGGACGGACTGCTCAACCTCTGTGTGGCCGGTGAAATGTCCAAACCCGCCATGC
This sequence comes from Lachnospiraceae bacterium, assembly GCA_024682835.1. GTDB lineage: Bacteria > Bacillota > Clostridia > Lachnospirales > Lachnospiraceae > Butyrivibrio. The sequence goes on from JAIKYU010000142.1 coordinate 49,883, forward strand.
TTTGCGCCCTGCCCAGAGCCTATTTCGGCAAGCACTACGGCATCCCGGGGATCTGTCACGAAAAGGCCTCCGTCATCCGCATCCGCACAGAGCTGCCCATGTGGGTTCACACGGACGGCGAAGTGATGATGAAATCAGATGATATCGAGCTTACCTGCCTGCCGCAGGTTCTTTCTCTGATCGTTTAGCAGAACGTGACTTGCATTTTTAAAATAACAGGTGTATTATCATTGTTCTGTGAGAGGGTAATCGGATGATTGTGTGCCGGAGTCCGTTTCGGACGGGCTGTTTACGCGGCATCAGGAGGAGAAAGGATCATCATGAGAAGCAGATGGCAGGCATTTCAGCGCGCGAGACAGGAAAGAGGCTACATTACGAGATATGAGCGGGCGATTTTCCCGCTGGTTTATCTTTTCATTTATATGAAATGGTTCATGCTGCTTGAGGAAACCAAGCCGGCGAGCTACGCGATCGTACACACGGCCCTGGACGACAGAATTCCCTTCATCGAGGCCTTTGTGGTTCCCTACTATATCTGGTTTATCTATGTGATCGCCACGCTGATCTTCCTGTTTTTCCAGCGCGGCGCGGAGGATTTTTACCGGGCGCTCTTCTTTATGGTGATCGGCATGACCTTTTTCCTGGTCTTTTCCACACTGATTCCGACCTATCAGCCGCTTCGCCCCGAGGTGATGCCGCGTGACAACATCTTCACGCGCACCATTCTCCGTCTGTATGCTACCGACACGCCGACCAATGTGTTCCCCAGCATCCATGTATACAATTCGCTGGCCTGCATGATCGCGCTGAATAAGACAAAGGCGCTCGATGGTCACCGGGTCATCCGCATCATAAGCTCCCTGCTCTCTGTCAGCATTGTCCTCTCCACCATGTTCATCAAGCAGCATTCCGTCATTGATGTGGCCGGTGCCTTTATTCTTGCGTTTTTCGTCTACCGGCTCATCTACTCGTCGGATTTTATCGTCAATCTGCTGCACATCAGGGAACGGGAGTTTTCTCTGGGAAGCAGCAATCGCTCCTACAACTGATTCTTTGTTTCTGTCGCACAGCAAAACGCATCTTCCGGAAGAAGATGCGTTTTTTGATGTCCGCAAAGACAGATTGAATTCGGCGGTTCATTTCGTTTGCGAGTATGACCCTGACACCGCTTAGTTGAAGTGGAAAAACCGGTTCAGCAGGCGGTAGCTCTCGACAGATACTCTTCTCCCGCCCTTCCCCGGCAGATGGGCCATGCTGCCCAGAAGACCGAAGCGCATCTTAAGAAACACCATCGGATTCTTCCTGCGGATATAATTCCACAGCTCCTCCTTTTCCTTCAGCCTTTCCCGGCTTCCTTCCAGAATCAGCAGAATGGAGGAAATGGCCGTGATGATTTCCAGATAGTTGAACATGTAGCGGTAACGCTGTTTGACGGAGGAGATCATGCCAATATTCTCCGTGAAATAGTCCACCATCATCCGGTTGACCGCAATCTGCTGATCGACGCGTTTGATCATCACCGACTCATTGACGGACTGATCCTCTCTGCCGATGTTGTAGTAGTAAAGATTCACGTCGAGGTAATACATGTTTTTGACAAAAGGCAGCGGTTCAAAAACATAGAGATTGTCCACATAAAAGGTGTGCTCAGGGAGCTTCATTCCGCAATCCTTAAGGAGTCTGGTCCGATAGACCACGGAATGCATCAGAATATACTGCCCCTTATGAAAGCGGCCGACTTCCTGCCAGGTAAACAGGCGTTCCACCGGGAGTGTGTGCGCATATCGCATGACGCGGTGGCGCTTCTCCCCGGTTTTATGATATACAAAATTGGAGATCAGCATATCCAGCCGGTCATCGCCGCCGATGAAATCCCTGAGCGTCTGCAGGATTTTGCGATAGGCAATCTCGCGCACAAAATCATCGCTGTCCACCACCTTGAAATACAGGCCGGATGCTGCCTGCAGGGCACTCATGACCGCTGCGCCGTGACCGCCGTTTTGCTGATGAATCACCCGGATCATGTCCGGATGTGCGGCCTGCCATTCGTCCGCGATCTCTCCCGTGCGATCCGTGGAGCCGTCATCCACAATGATGATCTCCACATCATCGCCTCCCGCCAACAGGGAATGGAGACATTTTTCCATATAGGCTTCCGAATTGTAACACGGCACACCGATCGTCAATACCTTCATTGTATTATCCTCTCAAACGGGTGGTTTCAAACTTTTCAATGGTACGCAGGCAGTCCCTGAGCTCACCGAACCGATCCCAGGGCTCTCCCTCATCCACCTCCACGCCGGCAGCCATGGCCATGATATCGATCATATCGTTGGTCACCCTGCCGCGCAGTTCCTCCAGAATCTGAATGCGGTCACTGGCGTTGTCCGCGTCAAGGAAAGCGACGACCAGAGGATCCATATGAAGCTCCGCAGCCTCCTCCTCAATGGTTCTGGCCATGACGCCGGTGACAGCCGGGATAGAGCGCCTTACTTCCGGTTCGACGCGACTTAGCGGAGGCTCTACCGGCATCCGAAACAGGGATCTGTCCGTATCTTCCGTCCCGCCCGTCGCCTTCGGAACCGTTTCCTTAGTGAAACGGTATTTTTCCCGGGCATCCGGGTATTTTTCGCGGTCTACCTCAGACAGAAATTCGTCAAGAGGCCTGCTCCATACCTGGTAATCCCCGTACAGCGCCTGATAGATCACCTGCTTCCTGTCTGTTCCGGCATCCCTGGCCAGCGTCAGCACCTGGTAAAGCCCGCCCTTAAAGTGCCGGTACAACTCCTGCGGCTTCGGTAATTCTCTCATATACCATCCTTTCCGACTTCTCTTAGATTGTACATCTGATGATTGCCGTTTCCACGGCAATCCGATCCCCCATTCGTCCGCTCTTTATCGCAGCATCACTGGCCGCGCAGATCTCCAGAATCTCCTGAAGCCTCTCCTGCGTGAAATTCCTGCTCCATCCCGTGCACAGCTTCACCACAAACGGATGAAGCGAAAGCTTATCCTTTATCTCCTCCGGGCTTCGTCTTGCAAGATGAAGCTCCAAGACGCGCAGGATATTGTCAAACTGATTGACCATCAGCGCAAGAATCCGCTGAGGTGCAATTTTTTGCGTGAGCATATCCTGATAGAGTGTCATGGCTCCCCTGCCGTCCCTCTTCGCCATCAGCTCCACCATTTTGTATACGTTGTCCATCAGGCTGTCGGAGCAGACCGCTTCCACATCCGCAAGCCGAATCTCCTCTCTTCCCATACAGTAGCAGATCACCTTCTCCATCTGCATGGCGAGAAGATTCATATCCGTCCGCGGCTCGTTGGAAACGCCCCCCGCCGTCAATGCAAGCAGCCGTTCGACGGCCCTTTCTTCCACCCGCATGCCCTCACCGGCGAATTTCTTAGCGACCCAGCGCCTTAGGTCCGCATCGGCGGGCGAATCGCAGGTCAGAATAAAGCCATGGGAATCCAGTGCCTTGTAGAGAGAGGTGGTACGGTTGACATCGCTCTCCAGAAAAACAATGCGTGTCGTTTCAGCGGGGGTTTTCAGATAGGCCGCCATCTTCTTCCCGTCTTCACTGCCTGAAGAAGCCGGCGCCTCTCCCTTTTCTCCTGTCCCGGACTCCTGCCCGGATTCGGATTCCTGGCCGCTCTGGCGCTTTTTTGCGGCAAACCAGCCGCTCTCCTCCACAAGAATCACCCGGCTTTCCGCAAAAAAGGGCATGGTCATCGCCGTTTCCATCACGGCCTCCGCGGTCGTCTCCTTCCCGGAAAACCTCGTGAAATTCATATCCCCTTCTTTTGCGCCCAGCTTATCCAGCAGGAGCTTTGCATCCTGTCTTCTCAGATAGGCTTCCTCGCCGCAGATCAGATAGGCGGGTGAAAACCTGGCCTCTGTCAGATCCTGAATCAGGCGCTTTTTCTTTGCGGGATAATCCGACGTCTTCTTTGCCATAGATTCATCTTACCACAAAACCGCTATTCTGTGTAACGCACAGCGATTCTTACAGGATTCCCAGCGCCTTGAACAGCAGCACGGCCAGCAGCACCGGCGCCACATAACGCACCATTGCCACGTAGAGTCCGCGTCTCCTGAAGCGCTCACCGTTTCTCTGAACCTCATCCAGAATATAATCCGGCTTCAGAATCCAGCCGATCAGAATACAGGTCGCAATTTCCACGACGGGCATGAGCAGATTGTTGCTGACATAATCCATGATATCCAGAATCTGCGCCACAGAACCGTTGGGAAGCGTGATCTCGAAATACAGGGAATTGTAGCCCAGGCAGACCACCACGCCAAGCGCGATGGAAATGGCGCCCGTAAGCAGCGCAGCCTTTCTGCGTTCCATATGGAACTGATCCATGAAGCTGGACACCACAGCCTCCATGATGGACACCGAGCTGGTGGTCGCAGCAAAGAGCACCATGGCGAAAAACAGACAGCCGACGATGATACCGATCGTTCCCATCTCCATAAACACCCTGGGAAGAGAGACAAACATCAGCCCGGGACCCGAGGCCTGCATGCCCTCCCGCCCCATGAACACATAGACGGCCGGAACGATCATCACCCCCGCAAGAAATGCGATCGCCGTATCAAAGATCTCAATATGGCCGATGGAGGAGGAAAGGTTCGTCTCGTTCGTCATATAGGACCCATAGGTGATCATGATGCCCATCGCCACGCTCAGACTGTAGAAAAGCTGTCCCATGGCATCCATCACGATGGAGAAGAAGCTCCTGACGGTGATCCCGGAAAAATCCGGTATCAGCAGAATCTTCAGTCCCTCGAGCCCGGTGCGGACGGCTCCGTCGTCGCCTTTATGCGTAAGCGTGAGCGAAAAGACCGAGATGATGATGATCAGCACAATGAGCATCGGCATCACAATCCGTGAAAAATTCTCGATTCCCTTATCCACCCCTGCCAGCACGACCACCATGGTCAGAAACAGGAAAACGATCGTCATGGCGATCGGCGTGGAGGTGTCCGTGATGAAGGAGGAAAAATATCCGTCCTCTACCGTCTGTGCGCCCGATCCTGTGAGAAAGGTCAGAAAATATTTGACCACCCAGCCGCCGATCACGCAGTAGTACGGAAGAATCAGCATCGGCACAATACAGGCAAGAACGCCAAGCGGCTTCCACCAGGCCCTCGCGACCCCATACGCCGTGAGCGGGCTCTGCCTCGTCTTTCGTCCGAGCGCCACCTCCGTCGTCAACAGGGCAAAGCCGAAGGTCAGCGCCAGCAAAAGATAAACCATAAGGAACAGTCCACCGCCGTCTCTGGCAGCCAGATAGGGAAACCTCCAGATATTTCCCAGACCGACCGCGCTGGCGGCAGCCGCCACAACAAAGCCAAGAGACCCCGTGAACGCGTTGCGCTTTTTTTCCATGATGTCTTTCTCCCGAGATATGTGATCGCAGTCGCCGTCCCTCGGCATTTTCTGCCCGTTTATGCTCCTGCTTCATCCGTCAGCCGGTATGCGTAAAACTCTCCCGGATTCAGGATCACCTGTGCCGTCCGATCGGCATATGGTTGCAGGTCGTAGTACGCTTCCTCGCCTGTAAGCTCCAGTTCCTTTGTACCCATTCGAGGATTCAGCCACGTGAGCTTTGCGTTTTCTCCGGTCACATGGATCGTTGCCCGGATCGGATGCGCCTGCCCCGTGACGTGGGCATAGAGGATGAACACGCCGTTGTCGTAGGAAAAGAGGGAGACGTTCGGTGCGCTGACGTAGACACGGCCATGATGAAAGGCAGGCTTAACCGCATCCAGTGCCCAGACCGGCACTCCGGCAAGATCCGAAGGATTCTCCGGGAGATTGATCAGATAGAGCTCTCCCCTGTCCCAGGTGTCCTTCAGGAAAAGCGTGCTGTGGTACTCCCCCGCCCCGCCGTTCAGCAAGGACCAGGACAGATTATTTGAATGCTGCACATCCGCAAAGAGAATGGGCTTCACGTTTTCCAGATAACCCGCCGGATCGTCCGTCCGGTAGTATCTCGTGACAGAGAGCTTGCGCCCCGTAAGATAGGCGGACGAGAACTCACGCCAGATCTCTTTATCGACCCCGGAAAGGAACCCCGTGGTGTAGAACACACGCCCTCCTGCGGAAAGAAGCGCTTTGACCCGGTCAATGAGTTCGTTGTCCTTCAGCGAACTGGCGGTCAGAAGGACGCTTCCCTCCTCGGGGAAAACCGGAGTCGGCGTCAGGGCAAAGCCCTGCATCCCGAGAAAGTCCTCGATGTGATTTTCTCCATCTGAAGCATAGGGAATATAGGCCGGGATCCCGTCCGGCTCCCCCGCCATATCGAGGATGCGGTCAATTCTTGTAAGCTGCAGGCCCAGCGGTGTCACCAGCTTGTTTTCGTAAAGATCCGTCCACTGGAAGAGCGTGATCTCCTTTGGTCTGGCAAAGGCGGACAGATAGCCC
>JAIKYU010000143.1 GCA_024682835.1 Lachnospiraceae bacterium
GGCGTATCGGAGGAGAGAAGCAGTTCAAAGAAGATGTTGTAATCCCTGCCCGGATCATGATGCTTCCACAGATCCCGGTTCAGACTCTGGGAAAACAGATAGGCCATAAGCTTTCCGCTTTGAAGGAACGGTTCCGCGGCATCCGGCTCGTCGTTCATGGGTGTATTGGTACCGGCTACGATACCGCGGATCTCACAGAGCAGGTGCCATTCGCGTTCAGCAAGCAGGGCGAGCGACCGAGCGCCGCTTCCCGCCCAGCCGATATCCACGGCTGCCGCACGCTCACAGCCGTCAAGAAGGCTTCCGATCACGCGTCCGGCCGCGATCCGCTGCGAGCGGTAGCATTCCAGAATTTCTTCCCAAACGGATTCCAACAGCGCCCGAAGCATCGGGGCATTTTGATCCGTCAGCGGCTCATCGGGAGAAAGCAGGCGTATAGGTCTGCCGGATTCCGGAAGCACCCCGTCTTTCCGCAGGAGATCATACGCTTTTCCCACCGATTCCTTCGAAAACAGACTCTCCTGCAGCGGGGACAGATCCATGACCGCAAGAATCTCACGGATCGGAATCCCCAGATTCACCTTCTGGTAAAGGAAACGGGAGAAATAATCCTGGCGGTCAAGGCCTGCCGTCAGCCTGGCGGCCGCTCTGCGCGACCAGTACAGATAGACCGTATCCTCACCGGGATACAGACGGTCGTAGACACGTTTTAAGGTGTCTCCGTCCCGGGAGAGAAACAGCAGCCGCCCGATCCCTTCCCTGCGGGCTGCTTCATGAATAAACTGGCAATATCCCAGAACAAACAGCCCCCCGCAGACATAACCGTATTCATAATACCGGCTGAAGGCCTCCGCGCCGCTGTACAGCCTCGCGTTCACAATGCCGCGCCAGGCGCTTCCCACCAATGCGGACAGATCCTTTGTCCGGAATTCATCTCCTTCCGAACGGACAGAGGGAATCAGAAAGGCGGCCAGACCGTGCTTTTCCGTTGTTTTTCCGTCACTGACCGGATGATCGCCCACATGAATGATCGAAGCATCCGGAAAGGCAGCTTTGACCACATCAAAGAGCCTGCCATCCGATTTGCTCTTCCGGTGCACACAGGAAACAAACAGTGCCTCTCTTCCGGTAAAGCCGCATCGTTCCATCATTCGTGACAGCACGTCCTCCGGGAGATACATATCCGTGGTGACGACCAGCCGCTTCCCGCTCTCCTTCAGTCGGCGCCACACCGCTAGCAGAAGCGGATTGGGCAGACAGAGCGCCTCTTCTGTCTCCGCTTCCAGCCGGGCTCCCGTCTCCGGCGAAACGGAGAGTTCCGCCGAAAGCACCTCCCAGATCTCCCTTAAAGTCACTTCGTTGTCGCCGGCCGAAAGAAAACGCCGTCTTCTGGCCGTCTCCTCGGCGCAGATCCGCCTGTTTTTAAAATCCGAAACGCCCAGACGCTCCCCGATCAGGAAAAAGAGATCCTGCGGCGTATCAAAAGGACGCAGAAGCAGCGTGTCAAAAAGGTCAAAGGAAATGACATCGAAAGCAGAAAGCCTTTGTACGATGAGATCAACGCGCAGCTCAGGATTCAGGCGCAAAAACCGCTCCGACTCGCTTTCCTTCACCGGGAGTTCTTTTACAGGGAGATCGGAAGAAAGCGGCGGTCTGTCCAGAAAACGGCAGAACAGACAATGATAGGCAAAATTCATCCACAGCAGATAAGCCCAGGAAATCAGTCTGCCGCCGAGATCATGCCTGCCATCGTGCAGACGGTGATACCGCACCGCGATGCCGCGGTGTCTGTTGACCAGTGCGTTGTATAGCTTCATGCGCATGATATCTGATGGTATCAGAACAGCCGGCGCTTTTCAATCCCTTCGTCCCATTCCCTGCCCCTCGTTGACATCCTTAAGAAATCCACGATATAATCACTGGCAGGTGGATATCTGGAATCCACCCGATATCTTCAAAAAAGAAGGGTTCCATGTATAAGGTATATCTGGTGGATGATGATTCGTTCATCCTGGAAGAACTGGTCGATATGGTCCCCTGGGCCGAAAACGGCTTTGAGGTGGCCGGCAGCACCACCGATCCGGAGGAAGCACTGGATCGGATACCGGTGCTTGCCCCTGAGGTGGTCTTCTGTGACCTCAGGATGCCCGGGATGGACGGAAATGAAATGATCCGGAGGCTGAAGGGAAAAGACGTACGCTGCGAATTTGTCATGATTTCCGCCTATGACAGCTTTGAAAACGTGCGTGAATTCTTCCGTCAGACCGGATTCGACTACATTCTGAAGCCCGTCTCCAACGAAGATATTCAGATGGTTCTGGAACGTCTGATGATCAGGCTGTCCGGCAGCCACCCTCAGGAGACGCGGGAGGTGCTCACAAAGAATCCGGAGTTTAACAGACTGGTAGCCTACGTCAACGACCATTACAGCGAAAAGCTTGGCCTGAGTTTTCTGGCGGATAAATTCGGCTTCAGCAAAAGCCATGTCTGCGCGCTGTTTCAGAAGCATTTCAACATGTCGTTAAACCTCTACCTGACGGATCTGCGCATGCGTCATGCAAAGGAGCTGCTGCTGGATCGGACCATCCTCATCAAGGAGGTCGCCTACCGCTGCGGCTATACGGATTACTATCACTTCTTCAAGGTGTTTAGGGATCACTTCGGCGTGTCTCCGAAGGAAATGCGGGAGCAGAATCCTTGAGCCGACGTTTCCTGTCCTGCCTGATGATTCTTCTGCTTCTGGCCGGCTGCGGCCGTACGGCCGAACCGCCTGTTCTTCATGTGGCTCTCCCCTGGTCCGATTATGTGACGGACGTAAACAGTAATTATTATATCCGCTATCTGGAGCAGCGGACGGGCTTAAAACTCGAATGCACACTGATCCGGCACCGGCGAAGCGAGGAATACCTCGATGCTCTCTTCTCTTCGGAGGCGGATATTGATGTCGTGATGTTCGGAAACGGCTTCCAGGTCACAAGGGAGGAACTGGAGGCATACGGAGACGCGCTTGTTACGGATCAGGGCGTGGATCACTATATCAACTCCGGCAGCGTCCGCAGATCCGGCGTCGGACAGATTCTCTGGATCAACAGCCGGTGGCTGATGAAGCTGGGGCTATCGATTCCCTCCACGACCGGAGAGCTGCGGGACGTGCTGCGCGCTTTCCGTGACGGGGATCCCAACGGCAACGGGCTCGCGGATGAAATCCCGTTTACCGGCTGCGGCGAGGGATATGCCTGGTCGCCGGCGGAATTCCTCCTCAATTCATTTGTCTACAATGATCCCTATCACTCGCGGTACGGCGTCAATGACGAAGCGGACACGCTGATGGCCGGTACGGATGCCTTCCGGGAAGGGCTTTCGTACGTACATGATCTGTATGCAGAGGGTCTGATCGATCCCGCGGGGCTTTCCATGAGCGGGCAGGAGCTGTGTGAGCTGGTCAACAGTCCCGCGGATCTGGTTGGCGCGTTTACTACGGCCTCCATCTCGGACGTCATTTATCCCGGCAACCCGGAGATTCTGGCCAAATATGTGCATGTTGCACCGCTTGCGGGACCGGATGGGACACGAAACGCGCTCTACGTGGAGAACACCCCTTCCATCGGAGCCATCATCACAGCGCGCAGCACAAAGAAGAAGGAAGCGGCCCTTCTGCTGGAGACCATGCTGGAAGAGGAGGCGTCCCTGATCGCCCGGTTCGGAGAGGAAGGGGTTGACTGGGATTTCTCTGAGGGAACAGACGTGAGTGTTTATGGCGGTCCCTCCACCATCGTCACCAGAAATTACCTCTGGAACACTGTCCAGAATAAGCACCTCAACGGCATCGGTCCCATGAATGTGCCGGAACGTTACATTGAAGGGGTGACCTGGAACGGCATCAATTCGGATACGGAGTATATCAACGGACACGCGGAAATGAGTTATCAGACCTATCTTCCCGTCATCAACCGCCTCCACGAGAGAGACCAGAAACTATCGGAAAAGACGGATGCATGGCTGATCCGCTTTATACGCGGCGAAAAGGATATAAGGAGCGATCGCATATGGCACGAATATCTGGACGAATTGGCACACTGATCCTCCTCCTTCTGCTCTGTGCGGGCTGTGGAACTGCCGGAGGACATGTCAGCGAACAGCCGGAAAGCACGATGGAGAGCGCGGAGGAGCTATACAGAAACGCTCTGCAGGAGGATGTGCTGGTTGTCTATACCGTGAGCACGAGGGTCGTGCAGACCAAGGAGAGCTTTGAATCGGCTTATCCCGGCCTTGCGGTCGAGGTTCGGGATCTGCGCAGTCCGAGTCTCATCGAGGCGGTGGAAAAGGAACATCAAAGCAGCCGTCCGGAATGCGACGTGGTGCTCTGCAACGACAACAGCGGGCAATTCAGGCAGCATCTGGTGGATACCGGACTCGTCGTGCCCTGGCTGCCTGCGGACATCGCTGCACACACAAAGGACAATCCGGACGGGAATGGCGGAAGTTTTCTGTATGAGGCCGAGATGCTCTTCTACAGCAGTCTGCTGTATGATACCTGTCCGATTTCCAATCTCTGGGAACTCACGGAGGAACGTTTTCGCGGACGGATCTATATGCCGAATCCGCTGAACTCCTTTTCCACCTATGCGCTTTGCGGCGCCATGCTGCAGCACACAGACGAACTGGCGGAGGCTTACCGGCTGTATGCGGGAAAAGACCTGCAGACAGCTGCGGGAGAGACGGCCGCGGAATGCTTCTGGCGGGCAGCCGCCGCAAACATCATCTTCACCAACAGCTCGGACGAAGTGATAGAGGCACTTTCCAACGGGGATGCCGATTTCGGCTTCAGCGTGTCCTCGAAGCTCAGATACCGGGAACTGGGATACCGGATTGAGCCGGTCTGGAACCTCACCCCCTTTACCGGATGCCGCACATCCTATGCGGTCATGATCGCCGCTGATTCGCGGAACCCGAACACGGCAAAGCTGTTTATCCGTTATATCATGGGCGAAACCGACGGAAAGGGGGAAGGCTATCTGCCGTTCCGGACAGCCGGAACCTGGTCGGCACGGGACGATGTACCGGACGGCAACGACGTGCCTCTCTCGGAGGTGGACCTGATTGTTCCCGATCAGGAGGCACTGATCCTGGCGCGGGATAAAATGCAGACCTTCTGGTCCGAAGTGATCAGGGACAGTGAAAAGCAACATGAGGAAAAAGAAAACTAAAACCGGCAATTTCATGCTGAGCGTCTTTGCGCTCGGTGCAGTGATCGTCCTTCTGTGGGTGCTGTTCTACATCTTCACCGTACGGATGATCCGGCAGAACATGCGTCTGCAGGCGACCACAGGGGCCGAGGCCATCACCTATGCCGTGGAGGAGGAGCTGCTGAACCTCGAGGATGCAGTTTACGATATTTCCCATCAAAAGGGCGTGTCGGCCATCGCAGCCTCTTCGAATCCCCGGCAGTTCTATGCAGCCGGCGCAGCTTTTCTGGATGAGCATCCGGTGCTGCCCGGCAACATAAAAAGCGACGATCACGTGGCGGTATTCAATCGGCAGGGACTGTTTTACCGTCTCAAAGGCAACATTCCCAACACCGCCCTGCACCGCATCTACTATCTCTGCGAAAGCGGAGAGAACCGGACCCTGACGGTCGCAGCCAACAACACTACCTATATCGGGGTCCGGGAGGAGATCTACGCAGACAACGGGAAATGCGGATATGCCGTCCTGCTGACGGATATGGGACGGATCCGCCGGATTCTGGAGGCCTACAATGATCTGGAGGACTTAAGTGTCGCGCTTCTGTCCGGCGAACAGGTGCTGTGTTCCAACAGAGAAATCCGCTACGAGGACCTGGAAGCGCTTTCGAAAGGCGCAATCTTTGCAAATGAGAAGGAGATCGGTCTCTCCGGTTACCGCCTGTTTGTCTGCTGCGGCAGAGGCATTTCCCGACAGGTGGCCGCCTCCTTCCGGCTCGTGCTGCCGGTGACCATCCTGATTCTGCTCGGTATCGTGCTGCTGGAAAGAAAGCTCTACCGCTCTGAGCTTTCTCGCAGAGAGACGGAACTGGAAATGGAACGGAGCCTTCTGTCCCTTTTGAAGAAGCAGATCAGCGCGCACTTTACCGTGAATACGCTGAATGTGGTGCGCGCGATGATCAAAAAGGGTGAAAAGGCGCCCGCCGCGCGCATCTGTGACGAGCTGTCCGCGCTTCTGCGCTACGCCAATGCAGGGGAGGAATACATTTCTCTGATGGAAGAATTTTACATACTGCAGCAGTATGTGGGGATCATGCAGGCGCGGTTTCCCGGGCGGATTGAGGCGGAATTCGATGAGGAAAATTTTCCGGATGAGGTCTATATACCGCGCATGCTGATCCAGCCGGTCGTGGAAAATGCGATCCAGCACGGTCTTGGAAAAGAAGGCGGAAAAATATCCGTCAATGCCGTAAGGAACGGAGACGAAATCACGGTCTGCGTGTCGGATAACGGCAGGGGGATGAATGAGGCGGAGCTGGACGAGCTGGTCCGGCAGATTCACGATCCGGCGACGGATCGCGCACACGATCTGAGTCATGTGGCACTGCGGAATATTGAACGGCGGATCCATATGGTATGCGGTGAGCGTTACGGACTGGAGATCCGGTCAGAGAGTGGAAAAGGCACGCAGGTATCGATCCGTCTGCCGGCGTCGCCGAAGTAAAGCAGAAGTCCAAGATGCCTTCCCATGGCAAGCCCGAGCATCATATGCACTGTTATATTCGTATACATTTCTCAATTTTTTTCTAAAAATGCATATTACAACAAGTGTAATGATCAGTTTAGCGAGTTCTTCATTTAATGCTGCCGAAAAAAGCGCATGATTGAAGCTGGCAAGTAATGCAGGTCCCTCTGTAGGGGTTATCCCGGTTACAGCCCTGAATCCAAGTCCGATTATTATGAAAAAAACAAATGAAATCGGCACTGATAAAAGTCCAAGAAATACCGGCAGCAAAGCCTGTGCTCAAGGGCTAAAACAATATTTTTCGTAATTTAAAACACTTTCAGATAAAAGAAAAAGCCCCAAAAACACTGAGTTCCCGGGGCTTGTAAATCCTTTTTGATTCTCGGAAGATTATCTCTTTGAGAACTTTCTCACTTTTATGGCGGACATTTTAAATGGCCTTATGGCGATTCCAAACCTTATAGCCGTTCTTCTTTTATCAAAGGTAATAGCTGATGAAACCAAAAAATATGACGGTGAGCATCTAAACGACAAAGATACTACAGAAGTTCCCA
>JAIKYU010000144.1 GCA_024682835.1 Lachnospiraceae bacterium
AGTTGATTTCTGTCAGCGATTCATATAGAAGAGCAGAAATATTGGCATAAAGGGTTATATCCCAAGGGTTGCCGTCTGCAAGTGCCTCGGCCTGTTTTCGAATCAGTTCATAATCAGTCATCTTTCTCTCAACAATAAAAAAGCGGATATCATTCCCAACCTTTTCATTGTGGATTTCCCTGCGCCACAAGTGCCCGTGATCACAAAAAGCTTCATACATTCACTCCGCCGCCCATACAACTGGTGTATTCCATCTTCGCATAAATCATTTCCCCATTCCCATCGCCATTCCCAGGACATATGGGATCAGCCAGATTGCCCAGACAATAAGGCTGAAGCGGTGAAATGTTGTTTTTTCCGATTCTTTGCCACGAATCATAACAATGATCGCCCAGATCGCATGGGCCAGCATGAGGATAATGGCAATTGCACCGGTAATACCGTGAATGCTCATCAGAGCGTTTCCGCTGTTACCGGAAGACATCCTTGTCATGAGCATTGTCCCTGTTGTATCCATGACAAACCCGGCAAGGAAAAATGCCACATGTGGCCATTTCAGTAGTTTGGCTCTGTGCTCGCTCCATACGCCGATCGAATAGAAGATCAGCGCGAGCGTAATGGTAATGATAGCAAAGATCAATGTCATACTCATCTTATGCCTCCACGATCTGATACTGCATCAGCTCGTATTTCAGACGTGTTCCCTCGGCGACTCCCTCCGGAAGCAACGCTCGTGCCACCAGCTTCAGATCATCAGAGTCGATGTCGGTCCGGCGGAGATTCGCGTAATCGCCGTCAATGCTCACCACTTCGTAGTACCAGGTCTCCATCTTATCACCCACCTAAAAAATCCAGAACTGTCCGGTTGAATTCGCCGGGACGTTTGCTTGCAATGAAATGATCGCCCTTGATGAAAACAAGCTCCGCATCCGGAATGTGTGAAGCGATCAGTTTCGTATGCTCTTCCTTTATCATATCATTTGTGCCGGCAATGACCAGGGTTTTCGCTTTTATTTTCGAAAGCTCCTCCGGGGCCACATTGGGATCATTAACCATCAAACCAAGCATTTCCGCATTTAAACTCGCGGAATCGCTTTTTCCGGCAAAGAACTTTGCCATCCTGTACCCGATTTCGATCGGGATCTGCGTGGACCGCTTCACGCCCCTCGCATCCAGATTTGCCCCGTTCAGGATCAGCCGGTCAACCCTGTCAGGATGCTGAATAGCGAAGACCATAGCGATATTCCCGCCGTCCGAAAAGCCGAGCAGATGTGCCCTTTCCAGTTGATGCTCATCCATAAAGCAAAGCAGGTCATCGGCGAACTGCCGTATCGTAAAAGGCTTATCGCCTCTCGGTGTTTTGCCGTGGCCCCTGGTATCTAAGGCAAACACATGAAAGCGTTGCGCAAACGCATCGATCTGCCCCTCAAAATAGCTGCCGTTCTCGCCATTCCCATGGAGCAAAAAAAGTGGCTCGCCCTCGCCTTTTTCTATGAAGAAATGTTTAATGTCCATCCTCTCCGATCCCGCCAATTTCCGTATAGATCATCCCGCGTTTCCCGCGCTCCGATTTCATCAGGGACACACGCGTGGCCGTCATCACGCCTGTGGGAGCCTCCTCGACGGGGATCAGTCTGCCGCCCCGATAGGAAGCCTTTCGGATCAACGTGATATGGGGCGAAAAGCGCTTTTTATCAAAAGGAATCCCGCGCGCGGCCAACTCACGTCGCAGGCGTTTGACATACGCCGCAAGCGCCGGGTTCTCCGCCAGACCGACCCAGAACAGATCGCCAAAGTGCCCCACGCCGTCCAGACGGATCTCTAACGGCTCAAACGTCACCTGCTCCATGGCATCGAGCACCTCGTCCGGATTGCCATAGTCGCCGATAAAGGCCAGCGTGATATGGAGGTTTTCCCTGCTTGTATAATTGCCGGTCACGCCCTGAACGCGCAGATCATCCTGAAAATCCGTCAGAGCTTCCAGCAAGTTGTCATCGAAATTGATCGCGATAAATAATCTCATGGGTTTTTGCCGGCACACTTGTGTTAAGGGTGCCTGTCACCATGAACCGACAGTTTACGGTGACAGGCACTGTTTGGACACACTAGTATTATGCTATCGCAAGCGAGCTGAAGTCAATTCCTGCAAACAGATCGCCCATGGAAAAGACCAGCGGCTCCGGTTCGGTATCTTCATGCGCGATCCGGAAGTATTCGTTGAGCGTGAAGACTTCGCTTGTCATCATCTTGGCGAAAAGGAGTGCCGTGTTATACGCATCGGACAGCCCGTCGTGGGCATTGCCCTGCGTCTTGATATCGGCCGCAACAAGCGCCTCCTGCAGAGAATAGCGGCGCCGGGAATTCAGCTTTTCCGCAAACATCGGCTGGCAGTCGATCCATGTCTCAAACAGCCGGGTAAGCACATCCGACGTAAGCTGCTTTGCCCCGAGCTCCTCTTTAAGCTGCTTGCGGTCGCTCATGCTCCAGGAGATCATGGTGGCATCCGCCGGGATCCAGGCCGTGAAATCCTGCAGCACGGCTTCGAAGGAGCCCGCACCTGCCAGATCCTTTTCCGTGATCCCCGTTAGCTCTTTGATGAAATCATCGAGCTGCCCATAGACCGGACGGACATAGCGGTTGAAGCGGTCAATGATCTCATAATCAGCGTTCAGAAGCACAGCGCCGATCTGAATGATCTCGTGCTTCATGCCAAGTGTCTGCGCTGTTTTACGCGGCACCCTGCACATCTCAAGATCGATCATCGCAAAATGTCCGTTGGATTTCAGAGCCTGCTCATTTCCCATGATGTTCTCCATAAACGCCTCCCTTCAAGGGCTGGTTTCTGTTATGACCATCATATCGCGTCTCTGTCTACGGAAACATGTCGGATTCCGTGGATATCAGGCAGATATTTCTCCGATTTAGCGAAATATCCGTCTTTAGTCAGGAGTCTCTACGAAGAGCAAGCACAAAAAAGGCCGCGTTTCCGCGGCCTTTTCTTCACAGTGCCTGTCACCATAAACTCATCTTCTGAGCATCTTCTCGGGATCCAAGACTGCTTTGGCGGTCTCCGCGTCCAGTAAGCCTTCTTCGACGACGATCTCGAACACGGACTTGTTCTGTGCAAGGGCCTTCTTCGCGGTGTCCGCGGCCTTCTGGTACTCCTGCCACAGGATGCGGGTTCATTTGGTGGTGATGCCGAGTAAAACAAAGGTTTCGCCGGTGCCTTCCGATACGGGGGCTGCCGTTCTTTCCATATCACCGGCGTAATCATAGCTCATGTAGACATGTCTGCCATCGCCGGATAAGAGTGCGTAAAAAGGATACGAGCCGAGGTTCTCGGCCATATCGCCGCCGCCCACGTCAAACCAGGTGGCATCAATGGGTGTGACGCCGTCCGGCCGGGTCTTTGACATGCCCCACAGCTGTTCATTGCCGAGGCTGATGTTCATGTTATACTCCCCGGTATCCGCACGATAGCTGATCCAGAGCTCGCGCATCGGCACGGCCTCGCCCTTTTTGTAAAGCGAAAGCATCTGCTCTTCGCTCATATCGCGCTCTTCTACTTCGATAAACATGCCGTAGTAGGCGGACCAGTTGCCGCTTACTTCATTGATGTTGAGCTTTTCGATGCTGTCTTCTTCCGCATTTTGCTCTTCTTCTTTTTCTTCCGTCTCCGCAGAAGAAGTGCTTTCAGATGCAGCGCTCTGCTCCTCTTTTTCCTCCTTTGCGGCCTCTTCGGCCTGCGGTTTGGTGGCTTCCGCTGCTTCCTTTTCAGCGGATTCGACCGTCTGCGCGGCGGGCGCTTCGGTGAGCGCTGTCACTTCCTTTGTTTCGCCGCAACCAGTAAGCGTGAACGCCATCAGTACGGTCAGTGCAAGAATCTTTTTCTTCATCATCCTCTCCTTTCGTCTTCTTCCATTTCCCTAGCAGCCTGAGGATCCTACGATCCCGTATGATCACACCATCAGACAAAATTCAACGTCAATGCCGTAGCACAGTCGTTGATGACAAGATTGATGACCGGACACGACTCGGATCCGTCCTTTGAGAAATCAGCATACTTCGATCCATCGCATCTGACTGTTACACCATCCGGCAGGTCGATCGTCACATTTCCGGCGAAGGATGTAAGTTCGATATTCAAATAGTCATTATCCGGTTTGGGAACCGTGATATGTGCCAAAGCGGAGATACATCGTCATAATGATTCGAAGGCTTCCTCCTCCGAGCCGGCAGGAAGAACAGTATTCACATCCTCCCCTGCTGCTTTGCCCAAATATCCGTGGGCGTTTTTTTGCTTTTGCATACCAGCAGCAAGAACACGACAAAGACCACGCTCATCAACAGCGTCAAAAAGCCGGTTGCTTCCACACCGAAGTTCGGGTTGTAAAAAAAGCTGTTGCCTATAGCAGATGTATCCAATTTGCCGATGGAAAATCCCAGGATGTTTCCGCTGTTCGGCAATCCAAATATGATGTTTTGGGAAAAGTTCCACGCAGAATGGAAC
>JAIKYU010000018.1 GCA_024682835.1 Lachnospiraceae bacterium
TACTCGCTTATATGACGGCCGTAATGCGAGGTGTCACGATAATTATCCAGGTCTGAGGTCAGGGGATCGCTCTGAAAATCAAAAACGGACACATTGTCATACCCGGAAAGCACCTCCATAATGTGTTCCTTCACGTCAAAATAGCAGTCCTCATATCCGGCCTGCCTGGCTTTATGCCAGAAAAGCGCAGAATACGGCGGGAAAAAGAAGACATACTCGTTTTTGTCCTCTATGACCGTGCAGAGCTTTTCATCCACATTTTTGCACATACGCTCATACATCCCGTCAGTTTCCTGATAGGACACCGCGTCGATGTTCTTCTTATACTTGTTAATGACCTGTTCTCTCCCCAGCTTATACCTGGGATACCAGTCTCCCACATTGTCAACAGACTCGATGTTGTGCATGGTATCCATCTCAATGCCCGCCGCTTTTGCCGCAGCGTACCCGAAACTCACCGGCATGCCCCGGGCCCAGGTCTCATAGCCGAGAAGGTATCTGAAATCATTCAGTTTATTGTCATCATAAAGATAAAGAGGAGTATCGCTCAGGTCATCATCTTCACTGTTAAATGTGGAAAGCTGGATCTCAATGAAAAACTTGTCGGTTCCGGCGCTCTGCCTTTCAACCGCATTGAAAAACAAGTCTCTTTGCTCTAAGGTGAGCCCGCCGGTACACAGCTTCACAGGGTTTACGCCAATCAGCTCCCTAAAGGTTTCCGGGTTAAAATTCTGAGACATGGAGGAGCCTATGATGACGCTGTCATAGTCGGCGTTCCTGATGATCCCGGCATTAATATAGGAAGACGCCACATATTTCAGTCGTCCGTCCTCTATCCGGTAATAGCTGTAGGGATCCCAGAGGTAGACGGTAAGGGACAGGGCGATCAGAAGAGCAATGATGGAAATGGATGTTATTATTAAATATTTCCGTGGATTCATATCTGTATCGATCAGGGGTTATAGAATACATGTCCGCCTATGATCTGTCCTTTGATCTGGGGGATCACCGTCCTGAAAAACAGGCAGTCTCCCACCGGACTCTGGCCGGACATCGCCGCATCCGCCGCGTCATAACAGCTCTGATTGGCGCCCTGAACAAGACGGGCTGCCAGCCTTCCTGTCCTCACAGGCGTAAACTGCCCCGACTGGTAGATCACTCCGGTTATGGTATCCGGGAAGGCACCGCTCATGCATCTGTTCATGACAACCGCCCCCACTGCGACCTGACCTTCATAGGGCTCATTTCCCGCCTCGCAGTAGATCAGGCAGGCCAGAAGGTCGCGCTCGCCTTCGGCAATATTTATCTGTGACAGATCCTTTTTGGCCATGCTCCTGGATTTTTCTGCCAGGGCCCTTTCTTTTGCCAGCTCGATCTCAAGCTGCTTGATGTTTTCATCCTGGGCCGCGATCTGAGCCTCATAGCTTTTGGCGTCTGCCTCTGCTGCAGCAATCTGCCCGCTATAGCCATGGATCTGGGTCACAGTCTGATTGACCAGACCCTTCACCTGACTCTGGGCTGTAGCCGCATCGGCGTGAAGATCCTCTATATCGGAACGCTCCTCTTCCTGGGCTTTTTTCTTTTCTTCTATCTCTTCTTTGTCCTTTTGTACCCGGGCCTTTTTCTCCCGGATCTCCTTCTTTTTCTCCTTCAGCTTCGCCAGGAGATTCTGATCATATTCATTCGCCTTTTCCACATATTCGGCACGGTTCAGAAGATCGGAAATGCTCCGGACCCCGAGGAGCACCTGGGTATATCCCGCATTGTCACCCTGCTCATAAATGGTCCTGATGCGCTTTTTCATGACCTCGTACTGGGCGTCCGCCTCCTTTGAGGCCACCTTAAGTTCCTTTTCAAGCTCTTTGATCTCATCCTCGAGTTCATCGATCTCGTCCTCGGTCTTTTCAATCTCGGCTTCTTTGTCAGAAAGCTTCCCCTCAATCTCGGAAAGCTCGTTAGAAACCTGTATCAGGTTGTCGTTAAGCCCCGTCAGCATGCCCTGGAGCGCCGTTTTTGAATTCTCCAGATTTCCTATCTTGCCCTGGGTCTCATTCAGCTTGCTCTGGGTCTGGGCCTTTTCCTGCTGTGCCCGCTGCAGCTTTTCCTCTGTGGTCTCGCCGTGGATACCGAAGGGAAAGCACGCCAGGGAAAGCGCCAGCAGCGCTCCGAGAGCCCTTATCTTAAATTTTTTCCTGTAGATAAAAAACCTCATGATCAAAGACTGAATCTGATTTCCTTTCCGGAATAGCCATACTTCTGAGACTTCACGCCGGCCGCGTCAAACATACGCTTTGCGGCAATGTTTCCGCCGGTCCCTTCATATTTATCGCCGCCGTAGACCACACACTTTATCCCGCTCTGGATTATGGCCTTGGC
>JAIKYU010000031.1 GCA_024682835.1 Lachnospiraceae bacterium
CGCGGTCCGGTTGGGAAAAGAAATCCATGCGGTCAATGTCCCGCTCTTTCCGGTAATCCGCAAGAAGAGCCTGTACGGTATCGTTGGTTTTCCGATTCGCTGCCGTTTCCATAATGCTACCTCTGGTATCCTGCTGCTTGCATATTATGATAGAATTTTATCAGAAACAAGGCATCTTGTCACACTATGAATTATTCTGTAAAATAGATAATACGCTTTTTGGCGATGAATCGCTGGGATCCCGCGAAGGCAGAGGATGACGTGGACGGTTATGCATGATGACGTGACAATCCAAATCAACATGCTCGGGTGTTTTGCCGTGTTTTCCGGCGGCAGTCCGGTTGCGCTGGGCAGAAATACGGGAGCCAAATTCCTAAGCTTCCTGCAGATGCTGATCCTGGCCGGAGAGCAGGGTGTTTCCAGACAGGAGGTCGAGGATGCGCTCTTTGCGGGAGATGATCTCTCCGATGTCGCAAACAGCGTCAACAACCTGATCTATCAGTCGAGGAAGCAGCTTGCCCGGTCAGGCCTCGGCGAATATGCCGGGATCCGCAAGACGAAGCTGCGCTATTTCTGGGAATCCCAAAGTCAGGTCGAAACGGATACCGGGCAGTTCCTGCGCGCTGCCGCCGTCCCGGCATCTCTTCCGGAAGACGCCGCGGACGATATCGAGCGCGCCTGGAGGGCTGCGGTCGACTGTTACACCGGCGACCTCCTCCCCGCGACAAAGGGCAACGCATGGATTGACGAAAAAAGGAAAGCACTTCGTGAGATTTATCGCACGGCGGTGGACACACTTGCGGGAATCTACCGTGCCCGCGGGAATTCAAAGGCACTGATTGACCTTTACACGCATGCCGCCGGCATCACCGAGGATACGGATGCCGGACTGCAGACGGCCCTGATCCTCTCGCTCATCGATTCCGGTGACACGCACACCGCACTGCACATATATGACAGGACGCTGCGCACATGGCAGCAGAGCAGCGGGGGACGCATTCCCGACAGGCTGGAGGAATGTGCCAGGCGTCTTTCGGCTGCATCCGGCGGGGAATCCGTGAGTCTGAAGGATAAGCTGTTTGACATCGTCCGTGTCGATGCAGGGGAATCCACGGAGGATCAGGACGGCGCGTTTTACTGCAATTATCCCAGCTTTATCGATGCCTTGAAGCTCCACAGACGAACACTCGGACGGAATCCGCATCCCGTCACCCTGATGCTTCTGAACCTCGTCGATTACGAGGGCAAACCGCTGACCATGAAAAAGAAGCAGGAGTATTATTCGCTGGAGTTCAAAGAAGCCATCCGCAGCGCGCTGCGCACCGGAGATTCCTTTACCCGCCATGACGAAACGGGTTTCCTCGTGCTCCTGCCCGGCGCGGACGAGGAGAATGCCGTGTCGATCTATGACCGCATATCCAGACGTTTCAAAGAAAAAGCGGGCAGCAATGTCGCCGTCCGCTATCGAATGATTTCCCTCAGTGACCCGCAGCTGTTATAGCAGGACCCTGCGATAGGCGTCAATCACAAGCTGTCTGTCAAAATGCTCCTCGATAAACGCTCTTCCGCAACGCCCCATTTCAGCGCGTTCGTCGTTTGTCAGGGCAAGAAAACGCTCCAGGGCATCCACAAGCGCATCGGAATCCCGCACCTCGAAGCGAAGTCCGCTCTTTCCCTCGATAAAGGTGGCTGTGCAGCCGCTCACATTGCCGGCCAGAACAGGCCTTCCGCATGCCGCGGCCTCCAGCAGCACATTGGATAGCCCCTCGTGGTAAGATGGATGGACAATCGCGTGGCTTTGGGCCATCAGCTCATGGACATGATCCACATGGCCGACGTATTGAAGAATGCCTGCCTGTGTGAGACGCCGGATTTCCGGCTCATACTTCCCCCGCTCTTCCTCCTCATACTCGCCGGCCAGCATAAACCGCAGCTTGGGATGTGTTTGCTTCAGCCTTTCGGCGGCGGCAAAGTATTCTTCGATTCCCTTGTCGCGCATGATCCGCAGCACAGCCAGAAAGATCAGACCATTCTCCTCCGAAGGATACGGCGTAAACGGATGCTCGGTCAGATTCACGCCGGAGCCGGGGAGCAGTTCCCCGTTGGTGCGTCCGATGCCGTGGCGCTGCAGAAACGCCATGTTGCCCTGATTCTGGAAAAAGACTCTGTCAGCCCGTTTCATGGAAAACCGGTACATGGCCAGCAGGATTTCACTGAGCACGCCGCCGTGTTCAATGGCGGTTCCCAGACCCGTCACGTTGCAGAGACAACGGACACCGGCTAATCTGCAGGCGGCACCGCCGTAAATATTCGGTTTGATCGTATAGGTGAGGACAATATCCGGTTTTTTCTCCCGCAGGAGTCTGCGATACATGCAAAACAGACGCATGTCCCGGATAGGATTCATTCCACGGCGTTCAAACGGGGTTTCAATGATCTGCGGCACGGAACCGCCCGAGGAGATCCCTTTCAGCTTTTCGACGTTTTCATCGGGGGGGAGCGATATAAGCACCTCATGTCCGTCTGCCAGAAATGCCTCCAGCAGTTCCCTGCGAAACAGGAAGAGCCCGTTTGCGTAGTTTGTGAGGATGAGGATTCTCATAGATGCTTAAGCCCCGCCTCGATGTCGGACTTGCGGGTGATGACCACGCTGTCATACATCATCATCACCACATCCTCGTCATATGCGCCGATTTGGGGATCATTGGCCTTTTTTTCAATGACATTCCGATAGATGAGCTTCGGAAAATCCACTCCGGCACCGAATGCGTGCAGATACGCACCGCCGAAACGGGGGTTGACCTCCGACAGGTAGTACCGGCCGTCGCGGTAAAAGAGATCCATATCCAGCGGGCCATTGAAGCGAAAGACCCGTACGGCTTCCTGAACGAATGAAAACAGGACGTCATCCTTCACGGAAATCGTTTTGTTGGCCCCGCCGATCACGGTGCTGATTTTTTCCTTGGCAAAGATGGCGGCAGCCTCATGACTTACGGTATCGACGTAGACATCCGCGTCCATGTCCTTTCCGGTCATCAATTCCTGGGCGATCAGCGAGGGATCCCGCGCAAAGGCCGCCTCCAGCTCACTGAGGCTTTCGATCCGGCCGGCACCGACGCTTCCGCTTCCGCGGCGGGGCTTGGCAAACACGGGAAAGGCGATTTTTCCCGCGTCGTAATCCGCGCGGAAATCCCTGATTGTCCCCCAGGTGCGTGTGGTGGCGATCCCCTTATCGGAAAGAAAACGGT
Organism: Lachnospiraceae bacterium; assembly: GCA_024682835.1. Taxonomy (GTDB): domain Bacteria; phylum Bacillota; class Clostridia; order Lachnospirales; family Lachnospiraceae; genus Butyrivibrio. Next base: position 3,249 of record JAIKYU010000031.1, read on the forward strand.
ACATCTCATATTTATCAAAGCAGAGCTTTGCCGTTTCCGTATAAGGCGCCAACACCGTGACACCGAGCTCCTCGAAGCGCTCCCGGTTCTTCGCCAGGATCATGATTTCCGGATCGATCAGTGTCGTGATCGCATCGATCCGCTCCGTGCGGCATATCTCCAGGATGGTCGGGATATAGTCCTCGTCGGTGATCAGCGGCACCTGATAGCCGGCGTCGGCGAAGTGCAGAGCCGGTGCGAAGATGCTGTGGTCGGTCACAATCATTCGTACCGCATCACCAAGCGATGCGCGGAAATCCTTTAACAGCTCACAGCGTCTGCCGACGCTGCAGAACAGAATGTGGATGGTTTTCATATGGTTCCCTCGTCTTTCCCGGGCGGCGTCCCGGTGAATGCTTCCATGGTTGCGTCATTCGCACTGTTGATATCGCTGTGGCGGAACACGACGGCAACCGTTTGAAACACGATTTTCAGATCCAGCAGAAAGGACAGATGATCGACATACCACACGTCATAATCAAACTTCTGTTCCCACGTGATGGTGTTCCGGCCGTTAACCTGTGCATATCCCGTAAGCCCGGGCTTTACGTCGTGCCGCCGCATCTGATGTGCGTTATACAGCGGCAGATACTTGACCAGGAGCGGCCTGGGACCGACAAAGCTCATGTCTCCCTTCAGGATGTTCAGGAATTCCGGCAGTTCGTCGAGACTGGTGCTTCGAAGAAGCCTGCCGAATTTTGTCAGCCGGACCTCATCCGGCAGCAGCTCGCCGTTGTCGTCTCTGGCATCTGTCATGGAACGGAATTTATACAGCTTGAAGACTTTTCCCTTGTATCCGGGCCTGTCCTGCGTGAAAATCACGGGAGAGCCGAGCCGGATCCGCACGACGATCCCCACCGCCAGAAAGAGCGGTGAAAACAGGACCAGAACGGGAAGGGAAATCAGAATATCGAGCAAACGCTTGACAAACCTGCGATAGATCATGGCCGGCTACACCTCGTTGATCTGTTCCGCCGCGTGACGGAGCGCCTCCGTGTGTGCCTCCGGGTTGTCGCTGCCCTCCGGATGGTAGGTCGTGACAATCTGCTTGACGATCTCACGGATGTATTCGCTTTCCCGCTTGGATTCCTGATTGAGCTCCTCGAGCTGCTTGAAGAAACGGATTTCGTCGATGGAAATCGGCCGGCCGATGTGGATCAGGCGGTTTGCCGTATCCTGCAGACCCTCCTCATCCATCAGCATCTCCTCAAACAGCTTTTCGCCGGGTCTTAAGCCGGTGAATTCGATCTGGATATCCTCGCCGACGCGATAGCCCGAGAGCTTGATCAGGTTTTCCGCCAGATCCAGAATCCGCACCGGATCGCCCATATCGAGCACAAAGATCTCGCCGCCCTTGGCGTATGCACCCGCCTGCAGCACCAGAGAGACGGCTTCCTGAATCGTCATGAAGTAACGGATGATGTTGGGATCCGTCACCGTCACGGGACCGCCGGCGGCAATCTGCTTTTTGAACAGCGGAATCACACTGCCGTTGGAGCCCAGCACGTTGCCGAAGCGCACGGCCACAAATTCCGTATCATAATGCCTGTTGAAGGTCTGCACGATCATCTCGCAGATCCGCTTGCTCGCGCCCATGATGTTGGTTGGATTCACTGCCTTGTCCGTGGAGATGAGGACAAACTTGCCGGTGCCGTGCTGCGCTGCCGCGAGCGCCGTCTTCCAGGTTCCGAAGACGTTGTTCTTGATCGCTTCGTTTGGTGAATCCTCCATGAGCGGCACATGTTTGTGCGCGGCCGCATGATAGACGATATCCGGCTGCCAGGTGGCAAAGACGGAATTGACGCGGGCGGTATTGCGCACGGAACCGATCAGCACCTGCAGGTCGAGATCGGGATATTTCACCCTGAGCTCCTGCTGGATATCGTAGGCATTGTTTTCGTAGATGTCGAAAATGATGAGCCGTTTGGGATCATGCGCCGCGATCTGTCTGCAGAGCTCCGAACCGATGGAGCCGCCGCCGCCCGTGACCAGCACCGTTTTGCCGCGGACGTAACCGATGATCGAATCGATGTCCACCGTCACCGGCTCACGGCCCAGCAGATCCTCGATCTCCACATCCCGGAGCTTGGACACATTGACCTCGCCGTTGACAAGCTGGTACACGCCCGGCAGCGATTGCAGCCGGCAGTTGGTCTCCTTGCAGATCTCAAGAATGCGGGAAATCATCGGGCGCGGAGCCGAAGGAATCGCCAGGATGATCTCATCGATATGATAGAGATCCGCGGATTCGATGATTTTGTCGCGGCCGCCCACGACTCGGATGCCCTGGATATACCGGCCCCATTTGGAAGGGTCGTCGTCGATGATGCAGCGGATGACACGGGTGGAATAATTTCCGGTCTGGATGTCCTTGATCAGGATATTGCCGGCCTCGCCCGCACCGATGATCATAACGGCGATATCGTTGTTGCGGTTATCGCTTTTGTGCTTCTTGCTGCGGATAAACCGGTAGGAGAAGCGGCTGATAAAGGTCAGTGAAATCAGCAGAAAGGTGTACAGGAAGTAGTAGCTCTGCGGGACACTGACGAGATCGACCCGGAAAAACTGGAGACCGATGCCGCTTAGTGCGCCGTCAATCACACAGGCGACCACCACATTCTGCAGCTCGTTTTCTCCGGCGAAAGCCCACAGGGAGTTATACAGCCTGAAAAGATAGAACAGCAGCAGGGTCAGCACGACCTGAATCGGCAGAAACCGCTGAACCGGATCAAGATAAATCTCCGGGATCTGGCTTGGGCGGAATTCAAAACGCATCAGGATTGCCACGTAGCTGGCGAGGACGACGGAAAAAATGTCATAGAACACCAGCACCAGCTGTCTTCCCAGCTTGAGCCAGTTAAAGAACCCGGTATCCTCTTTTTTTCTTCTTCTCCGTCTGTTCATCAGCTTCGCTTCGTTTCCCGAAAACACAGCGGCACCCAGGATGCGAGCATCGCGACAGTCATCATGTTGCCAAGATGAAAATTCCACTCCGTAAGGCCTGCGATGGCAAAGCCCGCGGTCAGCGCAAAGGGAATGAACCGGACACCGCCGGCCGGCTGCTTGCCCGTCATCCTGCCAAACATCGCCGCGGCGGCCAGTGCAAACAGAATCAGCAGGGCAAAAACGGTGCCGGCAATCCATCCGTGATCGTGAAGGACCTGCAGGTACACGTCGTGGGCATGCACCGCCATCTCCCCGTCCGGCAGCTCCACACCCATCTCCTCGTGTCCCGTGAGGTTGATCTGCGGCAGATAGCTCTTCCAGATCGTGAGACGGCCGTTGGCGATTTCATCGGCGGAGTCGTTTTCTCCGGAATCAGCCGTCTCAACCTCGACGGCCTCTCCGCCGGCACTGCCGTCCTTCCATCCCCGGTCATCCGCACCGACGCGCGGATAGATCGGATAACCGTCCGCATCATAATTGAACCGGTCCTCCGGATAATCATAGCCGATATTGGAGATATTGGCCACCTTATCCAGAAAGACCGTGGCATATCGTTCGATGCTGATCAGAAACATGCTGTTCCAGTTTACTGCGCCGCGCAGATCCGGTATGGCGTCTTCGACCGCCATATAGACCGGCCGGCCGATCATGGGCGGGAGGATGCGCTGCATCGTGAAAACAGGGGGAAACAGCAGGAGCGCGGACAGCAGGGAAAGAAGCACACCGGCAAATGCGCCGAAGGTCCTCTCCGTGTCGCCCTCTCTGCGGCGCCGCTGCCTTCTCCATGCGATCACGGGAATCAGAAGCATGATAGAACCAAACACGGCCACGAATGCGGTCCGGGAAGCCGTAAACAGAATATAGGCGGAAATGGTGCCAAACAGGACGGCCTCCGATCGAACCTCCGTGATGAGCCCCTTTATCCCGTTTGCCCGCGGAACGCGGATGACAGCGGCAAGCAGAAGCGCAAAGGATGCGGCAGCCATCATCGTCAGATATTCCGCCGTGACCGTTACCGTGTGAAAGATAAACGGAAACCGCGCGCTGACAAAGGCGACATAGTACCGTCGAGCCAGACAGTAGACTACGCTGCAGACAAAGTGCAGAAACAGCCCGCGGGTCAGCAGGACGAGCCATCTCTCCCTGCGCGGGGAAAAGCGGTAGCACACCAGGGCGGCAAGAAACAGCATCGTCAGGGTGATTCCCCACATCCTGGTGTTGCGGAACAGGATGATCAGGGAGAAAAACAGCGCGGCCGCCACGCCGAAAAGATTCAGACGCGGATGCATCCGGCCGGTGTGCGGGGGCCGCCTGCCGATCAGAAACAGAACAAAGAAAACCGAGAGCCAGATCACCTCTCTTCGGGAAGCGAGCTCATGGTCGATGTCGTAGAGACCGTTCATGTACGCGCAGGAAGCCTGAATTGCCATGGCAAAAGCGGCGGCATGGAACCATTCAATAACAGATGTTACCGAAAAGCTCCCGGCATCCGTTGTATTCCTGCAGTGGGACGCTGACGGGATAAAAAACAGAGCGGCGGTTCCGCCGGCCAGGACGATTCCGAGAAAATAGAACGCGTTGTCCGAAAGCCGGTAATCGAAGCGCTGCAGCACGACGAGGATGAGCAGACACAGTACACAAAGACCAAGAAGCGGCGCCAGGGTCATGCGAAGCACCTCGGCGGGAGTCACGATTCTGTCCGCATCGCGGCCGCTCCTGTGCGCAATGACCGTTGTCAGACACACGGCAAGCGCGGTGATCCCTGCGATGAGAGCAATCCAGATCAGGGAGGTTTTTCTGTCGGCCGGCTGCCGGTACCGCAGCTGTATGTGGAGATGCCAGTCCGGCTGGGAGGTGTCGTTGACATAGAGTGCCAGCAGATAGGGCGAGACCTTGTCCGTCGGGATGTTTTCCAGACCCATCCGGTAACCGGCATAGGCGCCCATGAAAAAGAGACGGTACTGTTTGCCGACCTCGGTCTCCAGACCCAGCGGGATGCGCACCCAGCCGGGGATCGTCTGATCGCCGAGATCGAGATACTTGTGAAAGATCTGGACCAGGTTCTCGTCAAAAACCGACAGATCAATATAGCGGCCGGCAGACAGTTCCTCCACATAGACGTCGACAGCATCGAGATAATCGTACTGCGCGATGAAGTCCTGGATCAGATCATGTCCGTCGTCGATCTGACCGGAGACCTCCATCCGCACACCGCCGCCGGTTTCCGTGATGATCCGCTGCCAGATCCGGAACGGATACACCGTCAGAATGAGCAGCGCACCGACCACCAGGAGCCAGACGCGGATCGCATCGCTCAGCCAGACTGCTTTACGCATCCGGATTCTCCTTCTTTTGAGTAAGCGTTTTCTCCATCAGGTACATGTCCTTTTCTTCGCCGTCGGTGGATCGAACAAGAGGGAGCTTTTGAATGATGACAAACCCTGCATGCTCATAGCTTCGGATTGCCGGACGGTTGTCGCAGTACACGCGCAGGATCAGGGTGCGGAGGCCGAGCTCCTCCCGGGCCCGTATACAGGCAAGGCGTGCAATTTCATTTCCGTAGCCGTGTCCTCTGGCGTCGTCTTCTCCGATCAGAACGCCGTATTCCGCGCGCCCCTTAAGCCGGTCGATGTCACGAAAATAGACGCTGCCGATCGGACGCGGATTTTTTTCCTCCGCCGTCTGCGCAAGCACAATCCACTGAACCGCATCCCGTGCGCCCTCAATGTGATCAGAAAACCAGCGAAGATGCATTTCGTCCGTAAATGTCTTGCGGAAGATGAAATTCGCGCGCACCGCGGGATTGTTGCGCCATCGCACGATTAACGGGGTGTCCTCCCGGGTGATCGGCCTGAGGATCACCGTCTCTTCATCTTGCGTCATAGACAACAAAGCTCCGGTTTCCAGCCGCGATCCGGTCCGTTTCCCTCAAAGTCACGGTGCGGCCGTTGGAGGCATACCAGTCGGTCAGCCAGGAGATATCGGATTCCGCGTCCGCGATAAAGTGAATGCCCTCCTGCAGAAGTCCCTCCTCCGCGTCATCCAGGCCGAATCGGTCCAGCTTATCCCGCCAGGCCGGACTCTTGACAGCCCAGCCGCCGAGCAGATCCAGATTGTCCGGCACACCGGTGCGATGTCCGTCGTCAAAAAGCGGCCTGCTTTCCCGGACCGAACTGTAGACATCGAAGAAATACAGTTCGTCATAATGTCTGACGCAGTAGCGGCGCAGGGCTTCATACGGAGCATTCTGAACCGCCCGTTTTTCCTGCTCTGCGCGGATCATCACCGCGGTCGGCATCAGATACAGAAGACCGATCACGCCCATCAGAACAAGGGCTGTGATCTGACCGGCCATCAGCGGCCGCAGGGATTTCTGCGCCGGCTTTTCAGCGGTGTCTCCGCGGACAGGCTCTTTCGTCACCTCTGCGCGGGCATCCAAAAGCCGCATAAACAGCATACCCGACAGGAGGGAGATCTCCACAAAATACAGCGGATGGGTGATGCGAACCGGATCCCGCCCGCCGATGATGATAAAAAGCCACAGTCCCGTGCGGCAGATAAGGAGCAGCAACGGCTGCCAGAATGCCCGGAGGATCCTTTTTCCTGTGCCGGCTTCCGCGGGCGTCCGGTACCAGGCAAGCAGAATGACGGCGAGATAAAACAGCCCGGCAACCAGATTCCAGGGGGCATCCGTCTGCGGCCATGTATAATCCGTGGGAAAGCCGACATGATAAACTCTGTAAATATACTGACCGACGGCGGCGGGAAGACGATGTCCGATAGACGGAAGCAGGCTGTCCGCATAGGCGGCGACCGCCTCCATCACCGTGGCGTCAATTCCTTCGTCCAGGCCGAAATTATAGTTTTCCAGCAGCGTGACCGCCTCCGCCGACATGCCGACAGAAGCATAGAAATCCTCATGGCCTTCATAGGGCGGAATGCCGGCATAATCATAGATCTCCGTCCGGGCGTTAAAGAAGCGCACGAATTCGTTCCAGTCCTGCGCGGCATAACCGATGCGGTCCGCACTCCAGCCGACAGCCAGCACCAGCGCCAGCACCACCAGGGTCAGACCGTAGTGCCGGTAATGATCCGTGATGAACGGATACCGGAGCAGGTCCGCGAGACCGGGAAGCTCTTCGTTTTCCGCACGGGATGCGCGCACCTCGCAGGTATATCGAAACAGCAGGGCCAGCAGGATGAGCGGAAGAAGAAGCAGAAGCATCTCCGAACGGATCACCCAGGCGATGCCCGTCAGGATGATTCCGAGAGCAAAGTGTCTCCGTTTTTCGCCGGTGGCAAACAGAAAGGCTGCGGCACAGGCCAGCAGGCCTGTTGTCACGCTGTACTGTACAAAAAAGAAATGCGGCAGCATCAGGATGGCCACACTGATCCAGCAGATCAGGACGCCCGCGATGGCACCGCGGACACCGATGCCCTTCAGCTTTGCGTGCCGGGCAATAGAGAGGGCGCGCACGAGGATGATCCCGAGAGAAAAGAGCTGCAGACCAAAGAGAAGCACGCCGAACCAGGGAAATCCGGGAGCCAGACGGTAAAGAAGCGCCGTAAAGACGCCAAAGGGGAACAGATTCTGAATGTTGTGCGGTTCGGGCACACCGCCGTAGACCCCTGAGACAATGTCACGGATCAGCGCGTCGTCATTGAGATCCAGGTAGAACAGCGGTATCTGGTCAAACTGCATGATAAAATTCCTTCACCCGGCTGATCACCTCGTCCTGATCCTCCTCCGTGAGCGCGTAGTACATCGGAAGCCGGAGCAGACGGAGACTTTCGGATGTGGTATACACATCCTCACCGTGAAATCTGCCGAATCTGAGCCCTGCCTCCGCCGAGTGCAGCGGCACATAGTGGGACGCAGGGAGAATGTCATGTGACTTAAGGTGTTGAATCAGTGCGCTCCGCTCTTCATAATCGCGGCACTTGATGTAATACATGTGTGCATTGTGCACGCAGCCTTCGGGGATGACGGGGCGTTCAATCTTGCCTGCTTCCTGCAGTTCGCGGAAAGCCTCATGATAGCGCTCCCAGAGAGCCAGCCGTCTGGCGTTCATCTCATCCGCCATCTCGAACTGGGCCCACAGGTAAGCGGCGTTCATTTCGCTGGGAAGCCAGGAGGACCCGGCAGAAATCCAGCTGTATTTGTCCACCTTGCCCATCTGATACAGCGTGCGGTTTGTGCCCTTTTCCCGGACGATGACCGCCTGATCGGCGTAGGTTTCATCCCGCAGGATGAGGGCGCCGCCCTCCCCGCAGGAGAGATTTTTGGTCTCGTGAAAGCTGAAGTTGCCGAAATCACCGATACCGCCCAGGGGCTTGCCGTGATAGGTGCACAGAATCGCCTGTGCGGCATCTTCCACCACCGCAAGGTGATGTCTTGCGGCAATATCCATGATCACGTCCATCTCGCAGGCCACGCCGGCGTAGTGAACCACCGCGATCGCCCGCGTCCGCGGGGTGATGGCCGCCTCGATCAGTCGTTCATCCATGTTCATGGTGTCCGGCCGGATGTCGATAAATACCGGAACACCGCCGCGGAGAACAAAGGCGTTGGCGGTGGAGGAAAAGGTGTAGCTGGGCATGATGACCTCATCGCCCTCCCTGATATCAAGCAGGAGGGCTGCCATCTCCGTCGCATGGGTGCAGCTGGTGGTCAGCAGCGTGCGGTACGCACCGGTCAGATTTTTCAGCCACTCGTTGCAGCGGGCGGTGTATGCCCCGTCGCCGCAGATTTTGTTGGCCTCCACCGCCTCGCGGATGTAGTCCAGCTCCTTGCCGGTATATGGGGGGACGTTGAAGTTGATTCTCATTTTTTGCCCTCCAGGGAACATTTCCGGGAGATAAAGTTGTAGCACATGACGATCGCTGTGGACACCAGCACCCAGAAGGTTTCCTCTGCGCCGGCCTGCGTCATGCCGAACCGGTCGCCCCACCAGGTGATGACACCCACCAGCCACGGCCAGTGCGGATCTATCAGATCCATGCCGGTGTAAAGGATCACCTCCGCCAGAATCAGACCGATGACCGAAAGCACGACAAAAATCAGAAACTCCCGGCCGCGGCTCAAGTCATCCTTGCGGGTGAAAACAAAACGCATGGACAGCAGATAGTTACAGATCATGGAAACAACGACGCTGACAAACTTTGAGATCAGATAATACTGCGCGAAACGCTCCGCGAAGCCCATGCCACGGAACAGCATATTCAGGATCGTGTAAACCCCGAAGTCGATCACAAAACAAATTACGCCCACGATGCCGAATCTGGCAATCTGCTTCAGCAGTTTATTCATTCCATCACCCGCCGAATCCGCGATAAATCACACCGCTGCCTCCGTCAACCTCAAACAATTTATTATAGCCGCTTTCCGTCAGATAGTCCAGTATCAGGCGCCCCTTTTCTTCGGAAGAAAAACCGTCCGTCGTCGGATAGAGTCGCATATCCTGCCGCAGAAGGACAAACGGCCGCTCCTTGCTGTCCCGAAGGGCATCCAGGGCCTGATGCACGCGGGCGGTCCCGTTGCTGTTCAGATCCGGCCAGGAGGTAAACAGGGCGGGAGGCAGCTCCAGCAGATAATGAAGACCCGGCGCATCGCCGAAAATCAGTGCCTTCTGACCGGATGCGCCGGGATACGCCGCATCGATCTGTTGTCTCAGCTCCTCCAGGGACCTGGCGTTGTCCGCTGACGTGTGCATGCCGCGGGCACGCGGCAATTCGGTAATGACCGCGGACCTTCCGTTTTCGTCCCCGGCGTCACCGAAGACGAAGCAGAGATGAAACAGCGAGCCCTGAACAAGCACCAGCAGCACCAGTGCCCCCGCCCACGCAAGGAGCAGAAAACGGCCCGCACGCAAAGCGGATGCCCCGGCGCCCGCGGCGATACGCGAACGGTTATTCAGAGCGGAAGAAGCTCTTTTCAGCAGTAGAAAGGCAAGCGGCAGGATGAGGAACAGATTATTGACGATGGGGAAGGTGTAATTGTTCGAGCCGATGGGCGTGATCAGGATAAAGAGCAGGAGAAGACAGGCGGCCGGTCTGCCGAAAGCGGCAGGAAATCCGTCCGTGCCGCTCTTTGCCCAAAGAACCGGCGTCATCCCGGCGACGGCCAGAAGGATTGCCAGGATGATCAGGATCATCACCGGTTCAAACATACAGTCATAGTAGTGGTAGTTTCGGGTGTAGATTCCACTTGTGTAATAAAGACCGAACAGCACGGCGATCAGGAGCACGGCGAGAATCCGGGCCTCTGTCAGGAGACGCCGGCTTCCGCCCTTCGATTCGGAGAAGGCATCCGCGCCCGTCAGAATCAGAAATCCTGCGGCAAGCAGGAAAACGGCAGGCAGCAGCTCCCGGCAGGTTGTCGCGTAGGCGTTCAGAATGGAGGAGATCATCCCGGCGGCCGTGTAATCCTGCGCACCGTCGGTCATGGCAAGCAATTCAGTGATCATGTTCAGATAGGAGGAGTCGGAGGACAAAGATATAATAACAAGTGATATTATTAAAGCAATCAGGTATCCTACGATACAGGCTGCCAGATCCCTGAGCAAAACGCCGGCTGCCGGTTTTCTGCGCACAGCGACGGCGTGGCAGAGAATCACAGCCGCAATAAAGAGGGTTTCCACGGCATTGGGAAAGCGGACAAAAACGTTGAGCCCCAGGCAGAGCCCCGCCGACAGGTAGAAAAAAAACCGTTTCCGGTTCACACCGGCTTTGTGATCCGTCTCTCTCGGACAGGCGAACCCGTGAAGAAGCAGAACGCCGGCGACGGTCATCAGGAAATAGGTGAGCGTGTTGTACAGGATCACCGCAGGGCACCAGAAGAGGTTTTCGGCGATCCACAGACTGACAAAGAGAAGCCCCGGGGAAAACGGAGCGAAGGAGTCGGAGGAGGAAGCGTCGGCGGCAGAGCGGATCCTCAGCCCGCGGAGTCCGAAGTAGGCGACTTCCGCGGTGGCCGAAACGAACAGCGAGCAGAGGAAATTCATGCCCCTGAGGCTATCCCCGCCGGGCAGCCGGATCAGGGCGGCCCCGAGCACATTCGGCAGCCAGGTCGCCAGGAGCCACATCGGATCGATGGATTCCAGATACGTATAGTTGCTCAGCGCGTAGGTGGTGTCCGAGACATCCACCCCCTGCGTGACGGACACAAACGGCCACAGCAGAAGAAGGAGCGGAAAGAGCAGATTAAAACAGAACGGAGACATCACACGGGCGAGTCTCTTTGATTTTTTAATAGCAAGTGATATCATATCAATCGATATTATTCAGAGTCCTCTTCCTGTCCGCCGTTTTCCGTATGAATCGAGTCATCCAGTCCGCGGAAGCGGGCTGCGGTTCTTGTTCCGCCCAGTATACGGGCCAGCCACTCAAAGATCATTCTGCGGATAAAATCCACCATCACACCCGCCAGAAATACAATAATAACACTTGATATTATATGAAAGATCAATAGCACTGCATGTCCGCGCGGGATCGGTCCGATGAATTCCTGTATCCAGACAAGCCACCGGTCCCGGATTTCCCGATGCTCATGCAGCAGGTATACCCCAAAGGTGTAGGGGGCAAGGAACCGTACCAGCTTTGCGGGCAGCCCCTCCCTGAAACGCAGAAAACGGAATGCCGAAAAAAGACCCAGAGCAGCCGTCAGCGTCAGAATGAAGTTGTAATGGAAGGGCGTTCCGAGCCAGGTGCCCAGTCGCCCCGTCGATCGGTTCACCTCATGGGAGGCGATTGTCAGGAAAAAGATCAGCAGACCCGATGCGCCGAAGACCAGCAGACCGCCGCGGACTGAGTTGAGAATCCGGACGTCATATTTGCGGATGTACGCGGCGATCAGATACAGCACGAGAAACCACCCGAAGCCGTACCCGTAATCATCGGTGGCAAGGGCAACCGGCACGATGCTTTTGATGACGGAAAACCACAAAAGAAGACCGATGATGGTAAACTTCAGCTGTTTTCTGGAAAGAGCGAGAACGCCCTTGTTCATAAGCGGTGCAAACAGATACATGAACACGTAGGCCGTTGCAAACCAGTAATGCTCCGAGGAAATCGGCAGGAGATATTCCTGGATCAGACCATATGCCCCATCGTAGGTACCGGAGCTGCGCCCTGCCAGAAACATAACACCTGTTATTGCGACGGTGTAGAACAGCACCTCGATGACGACCCGCAGGATCCGCTTCAGTGAAACGCCGGTGCGGGAGAGAAAATAGCCGCTGATCAGCACCCAGATATTCACAGCGGCAATACAGCAGGATTCCAGCAGCGCACCCAGAAGCGTGTCGCCTGTCAGGGGGACACCGGCTGCGGGGAGGAGGTCGCCGTGCGCCAGATAATGGAGGACAATCACCATCAGCATGGCAAGAACCCGCAGACATTCAAAATTGGCGTCTCTTCGCCTGTATTTCAGATCGTTCACAGGCTCCCCCTCTCGATCGCGGCCTTCCTGCCGTCAATGCGGTAGACGATATCGCATTTCTCAATGGTCTGCAGACGGTGGGCGATGATGATGAGTGTCTTGCGCCCGTGCAGGCGGTTGATGGACTCCATAATCGCAGCCTCCGTCTCGTTGTCCAGCGCACTGGTCGCCTCATCCAGCACCAGCACCTCCGGGTCGCCGAACAATGCGCGGGCGATGGAGATGCGCTGCCGTTGTCCGCCGGATAGACGGATGCCGCGTTCGCCGATGGTTGTATCCAGTCCGTCGGGAAGGCCTTTCACGAAGGTGTCCAGCTGCGCCTCCCTGAGTGCCGCCCAGACCTGGTCGTCGTTGATCTCGTCGTCGGGTACGCCGAAAGCGACGTTTTTGCGGATGGTGGTGTCAATCATGAAGGTGGCCTGGGGAATGTAGCCGACGTTTTTCAGAAATCCCTGGTAGTTTGTTCTGACGTCAATGCCGTCCGCCAGGATCTCCCCCTGAACCGGCCGTAGCAATCCAAGCAGAATATCCACGATGGTGGTTTTGCCGGCTCCGGTGGTCCCCACGATGCCCACGGATCGGCCCACGGGCACGGTCATGTCCGCATCCTCGAGAATCAGCGTTTCCGAGTGCGGGTAATGGTAGGTGATGTGCCTGAGCTCGATCTGCTTCGTGACGGCCATCTTCTCGATCGCGGAGCGCTGGCGGTAGAACGCCTCATCGTAATTGACCTCCGCATCGGAAATATCCTCGAGCAGATGATCGCTGACGTGGAAAAAGAACGGCTCGAAGTAGGCGATGGAAGTCAGGTAGTTGTTGATACGGTTGGCGCTCGGCAGGAGCCTGGCCGCTGCGGCTGCCAGTACGGCCAGGGAGTTCATCATGCCCGTCAGCGGAATGCCCATAGACATGACGACCAGCATATATCCCACCATGCCGCCGATGGCGATGGTCTCGATGAGCAGCCGCGGCGTCGAGTTGAACAGCTGATACTTTTGCACGGCGTTCACGTAGCCCGCGCCGCAGTCCGCGTAACCGTTGATGAAATAGTTTTCCCGTCCGGCGATTTTGATTTCCTTGATGCCGGTCACGGATTCCTCGATCCATTTATACAGACCGCTGTAGTAGTCCTGGTTGTCCTTGCCTGCGCGCACCATAACCGGCTTGATCAACAGCTTGATGACAAGAAGCGTCACAATCAGCAGGGATGCAATCGTGACGGTCATCCGGGCATCCTGAATCAGCAGGATCACGATCAGACAGCAGAACACGATTCCCTCGGACAGCAGCTGCAGGCAGCTTAAGATCAGGCCGTACATGTTGTTCACATCTGAAGTGATGCTGCGCTGAATGACCGTCGTGTCGGCATTCAGATAGTATTCGTACGGCCGTTTCATGAAATTGATCATCATGCGGCGGCTGGTTGCAAACTGATTCGTGTACACAAAACGCAGCTGCACCACGTTGACAATATACAGAAAGATGTTTTTGACGATGAAGGTCAGAATCAGCAGAACCATAAAGAAAGCCGCAAACTGATTTTCATTCTGCATGCCCAGTCCGTTGTAGAGCGCGGACAGGAGAAGGGACTCCCGGATCTTCTGCGGGCTCAGCACCACCGTCATCACCGGGACGATGAGACCGATGCCCAGTGATTCCAGGACACCGCCGATCAGCATCAGGACAACGATCACCGCCATCTGACGCTTCTGCCCGGCATCCAGCAGAATATGCATTTTTTTCAGAATTTTTGCCATGCTAGTTTCTGTAACGCAGTCTTCGATAATAATATAACAATCGATATTTTATAAAGAACAGCATCGGCGACTTCATCAGCAGAGCCATAAACCCCTTTTCTTCCGCATCGATGCGCTCCCGGTAGTAGCGGTTATCCTGGAAATCAGGGAAGCACGCATGCATTTCCTTTGCCAGCCGCTTTGCAAAGGCGAAAACCGTCTCCCCGCTCGCGAAGGTCCGCGTGCGCAGACTGCCTGCCGCCTTTTTTCCGTCCCGGTACACGGCCATGGCCGAGAAGAGCGTGTTGCGGAAAAAGAGATTGGTAAAAAGAAATTCGATCTCCGGGCGGTAGCGTTCCAGGTAATTTCCTTCCCGGGCGGCGGCGAGCATCAGACGTCCGGCCTCCAGGCGGTCATTGAGATGGCGCTCCGAGAGGGTATGTACGGTGGAAGCGTCGTGCTGAAGATAGAAATACAGAGCTTCCGGTATATAGGCAAAACACGTCGCCCTGAGCATCCAGGTGTTGGCGACCGCATTGTCCTCATAGAAAATCCGCTCCGGAAACGTACCGCTGTTTTCCTGATCCGACGGGCGCTCATTGCCGAAAATGATGCTTCTCCGGTAGATCTTGGTCACGAGGCTCCCGGAGTCTAATAATAACAGCCGATATTTATTGTCATCCAGCACACCGGTCTGTTCGGGTGTGTTGTTCGGCACCCGTTCGCCGGGCGTCATGGTGTGTTGGTAGACGAGGGAATAGTCGCAGCCGACCATATCGGCGCCGGTTTTGCCGGCGGTATCCAGCAGGCGTTCATAGTAATCCGGCGTCACCCAGTCGTCCGCATCGATGAATCCGATCCATGCGCCGCGGGCTGCTGCCAGACCGAGGTTTTTGGCACCGCCCTGACAGCGGTTTTCCGGGGATGCAATCACATGCACCAGCTCCGGATAGCGCCGCTCGTAATCCTTGAGGATCTCCAGGGAATCATCTGTAGAGCAGTCGTCCACCGCAATGATCTCCATTGCGCCGGGAGTCTTTGCGGCCACAGTCTGCCCGACCAGGCTGTCCATACACCACTTCAGCCGGTCCTCTGCCGCCATGTTGTACACAGGAACAATGACGCTGATCTCCGCACTCGCACCCATGGATTCAGTCTATACTCGTGTTTGAAACTGGTTGCCGTTTCCAACGAGTATATCACGGATTTTGGGAGATCGCAATGAACGGGGAATCTATCTTCCGTAGGTGGTATAAAAATCCCGCAATGCGGTCTCGGGATCCGTGGGCTCATACTGAGCGGCACTCGTACCGAACGCATCCTTTCTGTCACACTTCTTGGCGGGCCGCGTATTCTTTTTGCGCTGGTCCTTTCGCGGCAGATAATTGTCCGGCATCATCCCGGCCATCATAACGGGAGTAATCATCAATGTATTCATGATCCACCTCGCTCTCTGTCTGCTATCGCATAGGCTGACTCCTTTCCTTTCATTATTTGTATCGGCGGAAAAACGAAAATCTTTAGACGAGCAAGCTCGCACACTGGTTGATCCTTAGATCGACTGTGAATAGTAACCTCTCATATCTTACATTTGGCTTGCGTCCTTCCGGTGATTATGCTACAAATATAACCATGAAAGTCGTATTTGATCATGTAACCAAAAAATTCCCCGGCAGAGGGAAGGCGAAGGGGACCGAAGTCATCGCTGTGGATGACTTTTCTTTTGAGATCCCTGACGGAAAGCTGATCGGACTGCTCGGTCCTTCCGGCTGCGGAAAGAGCACCGCGCTGAATCTTCTGTGCGGACTGCTGGCTCCCACAGAGGGGCGGATTCTGTTCGGTGAAGAGGATGTGACGGACATTCCGCCCGAAAAGCGCGGAGTGGGCATGGTTTTTCAGAATTATGCCCTTTATCCGCATCTGACGGTTGAACAGAATATCCTGTTTCCGCTTCAGAATCTCAAGGGAGCGGAGCGCCCCACGAAGGAGGAGATGCTCGCCAAGGCGCGGGAAGCAGCTGCTCTTGTGCAAATCGATTCTCTGATGGACAGACGGCCCTCGGAGCTGTCCGGCGGGCAGCAGCAGCGCGTGGCCATTGCGCGTGCACTTGTCAAACTGCCCCGGGTGCTGCTGCTGGACGAGCCGCTCTCCAATCTGGATGCGAGACTCCGCCTGCAGACCAGGGAGGAGATCCGCCGGATTCAGCTGGCGACAGGGGTGACGACCATCTTTGTCACGCACGATCAGGAGGAGGCCATGAGCATCTCTGATCTGATCGTCGTCATGAAGGACGGAAAAGTGCAGCAGATCGGAAAGCCGCAGGAGGTTTACGACGATCCGTCCAATCTTTTTGTTGCACAGTTTCTCGGAACACCGCCCATCAATGTCTTTCAGGGCCGGATTGAGAACGGCAGGCTTCTCATAGGGGATGAGGCGGTGCTCACCTGGTCGCAGGCGGCGCAGCCCGACGATCAGCATACGGATGCCGCGGCGGCGATTCCCATCACGGTTGCGGTGCGTCCGGAGGGCTTTATCGTTGATTCGGACGGACCCTTTTCCTGTGCCCTTCGCTCCGTGGAGGTGATGGGCAGGGATGTCAGCGTGGTCTGCGCCCACCCGGCACTCACAAGCGCTCCGCTTGTCCGGGCGGTCATCGATGCGGACGAACAGCCCGCACGGGATGACGAAACCGTGCATTTTTCGCTGAAGCCGCATAAGGTGCTGCTGTTTGATGCGCAGACAGGAGACCGGCTGCGTACCGGCTGGTAGGGTTTGATATGGAGCACAGGAGTCCGAAGGGGTTTCTCTATCTGCTGCCGGCAGCGCTGTTTCTCGGCGTTTTTCTGATCTATCCGCTGGTGGATGTGTTTGTCTACTCCTTTGAGGAGAGCTACAATTTTGCCTCCCAGACCTGGCGCGGGATCGGCCTTTACAACTACCGTCACGTGCTGCGCGATCCGTATTTTATACAGGCGTTGAAAAACACGCTGCTTCTGGTTGGCATCACGGTACCTGTATCCACGGGCTTTGCTTTGCTCCTTTCGGTGGCGCTTTTTTCCCTGCCCCGATTCCGAGAGCTGTTCCAGACCATCTTTTTCCTGCCCTATGTGACCAACACGCTGGCCGTCGGTCTGGTTTTTATGATTCTCTTTCAGAAAACCCCTTATTCCGACGGTTTGATGAATCTGCTCCTGGGACTGTTCGGCTTCACGCCTGTGGACTTCATCGACGGTCCTTACGCCGCCAAGATGTTTGTCCTGTCCTTTTACACGATCTGGATCGTGCTGCCGTTCAAGATCCTGATCCTGACCAGCGCGCTGGCCGGTGTGGACGAGCAGCTGTACAAGGCGGCCCGGATTGACGGCACCTCACGTGCGCGCATATTTTTCCGCATCACGCTGCCCATGATTTCCCCGATGGTCTTTTATCTTGTTATTACCGGCTTCATCGGCGCCTTTAAGGCATACAGTGACGCGGTGGCCATCTTCGGCGTCAACCTGAATGCGGCGGGGATGAACACCATTGTCGGCTATGTCTATGATATGCTCTACGGCGACAGCGGCGGCTTTCCGTCCTACGCGTCCGCTGCCGCGATTCTGCTGTTCATCATCATCCTTACGATCACGGTGATTAATCTCCTGGTCGGCAGAAAGCGTGCCTGGCGTGGTTAAGGAGCGGATACTGAAAATCCTGACGTGGGCGCTGCTCGTTTTCTGGGCAGTGATGGTGCTTTTCCCGTTCTACTGGATGGTTCTGACATCTGTCAAGGGCTACGGCGCCTATAATGCGGAATACATCCCGACGTTTTTTACCACACAGCCTACGCTTCAAAACTACGCGGAGGCCTTCACGGCGGTGCCGCTGGCGCGCTATTTTCTGAATACGCTGCTGTTCACCCTGGTGACGACCGCCGCCATGCTGGCTGTCATCACGCTGGCAGCCTTCGCCTTCGCCAGACTGGAATTCCCGGGCAAAAATCTGATCTTTCTTGTGTTTCTGTCCCTCATGATGATTCCGGGCGAGCTGGTGGTCATCACCAATTTTGTCACCATCACCAATGCGGGTCTCAGAAACAGCTACGCCGGTCTGATCCTTCCGTCCGTCACCTCGGTTTTTTACATCTACCTTCTTAAGGAGAATTTTGAGCAGATACCGGACAATCTGTACTATGCGGCCAAGGTGGACGGCACCTCGGATCTGAAATACCTGTTCCGCGTGCTCTGTCCGATCTGCAGGCCGACCCTGGTGACAGTCACGATCCTGAAGGTGATCGAATGCTGGAATTCCTATGTCTGGCCGCGTCTGATCACGGATGATCCGAATTACTTCCTGGTTTCCAACGGGATTCAGGAGATCCGCGAAAACGGCTTCGGCCGGGAGAATATCCCCGCCATGATGGCGGCTGTCGTGGTGATCTCGCTGCCGCTCATCATTCTGTTCCTGGTATTCAGAAAGAAGATCATGGAGGGCGTTGCAAGAGGAGGGCTGAAGGGATGAGGATCAGCGGACTCCTGCGCCGGTGTGCGGCGGCGGCTCTCATCGCATTGCTTCTTCCGGTTCTTGCCGCCTGTCACGGAAGCAGACAGACAGCGTCCTTTGCCGTGCCGGACGAGGTGCAGCTCGACAGACCGTTTGAGATCACCTTCTGGGCGAAAAATGACACCAACAAGACGCAGACCGAGATCTATCAGCGGGCGATTGCGGATTTTGAATCAAACTATCCGAACATACATGTCAATCTCCGGCTGTACACGGATTACGGAAAAATCTACAACGATGTCATCACCAACATTCAGACGGGCACAACCCCGGACGTCTGTATCACCTATCCCGACCATATTGCCACCTATATGAGCGGTGCGGGCGTAGTGGTGCCGCTCACCGGTCTGATTGAGGATCCCCGCTGGGGACTGGGGGGAAGCGAGGTGCGTTTTGATGCGCCCCGGGAGGGGGAGATCATTCCTGAGTATCTGGAGGAATGCCGCATCGGCGGCGAACTCTATGCATTGCCGTATATGCGCTCCTCCGAGGCGTGCTATGTCAACCGGACCATGGTGGAGCAGCTGGGCTTCCGGCTTCCCGAGGACATGCTGACCTGGGATTTTATATGGGAGGTGGCTGACGCGGCGGCGGCAACCCGGGATACCGACGGGGTCTACCGTATCAACAACCAGCGGGTGCTGCTTCCCTTCCTGTACAAATCCACGGACAACATGATGATTCAGTATCTGAAGCAGGCGGATGCCCCCTATGCCGGAGAAAACGGGGAGGTGCTTCTGTTCGGCGAAGAGACCAAGGGCTTTTTGCGGACGATTGCGGAACACACCGGACGGGAGGCCTTCTCCACCTTCAAGATTTCCGGCTATCCGGCCAATTTCCTGAATGCGGGACAGTGTCTGTTTGCCGTCGATTCCACCGCCGGCTCAACCTGGATGGGAAGCGACGCGCCGCTGGTGGATATCAGCCCGGATCGCCTTGTGCAGTTTGAAACCGCGGTGTATCCCGTGCCGCAGATCGATCCCGGGAACCCGAGGATGATCTCCCAGGGTCCGTCCATATGCCTCTTCAACAAACCGGATCCGGAACAGGTCATCGCCTCCTGGCTCTTTATGCAGTACCTTCTGACCAATGATGTCCAGATCGCCTATGCCGGGACGGAAGGGTATGTGCCTGTCACCTCCAAGGCGCGGGCAGACAGCAGATATCTCGATTATCTGGCACGTGCGGGGGAGGACAACAGGGAGCACTATGCGGTCAAAATCGCGGCCACCAGACTCGTTCTCGATCATACGGCCGACACCTTCATCACCCCCGTGTTCAACGGATCCGCTTCCCTCCGTGATGCCTCCGGCTTTCTTGTTGAGAGCACCGTCAAGGCGGTGCGCAGAAAGCAGGCTGTGGACGATGACTGGTTTACGAAGCTCTACGGGGACACCCGGTCATTGTACCGGCTGGACAGCCTGACCGGCGTCTCCGACTCCGTCGAGACACCGCTTCCGGCGGTAAGCGCCGGCCTTCTCATCACCCTTGCCCTCACCTGGCTTTTCATTCTGCTGTACCTTTTGCTGCAGAAAATGCGAAAAACTTGACGGATTTTCCTTTTTCGCTATAATTGCATTGTTGGTATCCGCGGTATCCGTTTACTGTCTGGGCATCTCAAGCGCACACGCAGGAACGGATGGTTTTTGTTGATGCGGTTTCTATGGGGAATTCCCATACAAAAAGAGGAGAATGAAATCATGAAGAAACAGATCGCAGTCATGGCTGTCGCCGCACTTACACTTTCGCTTGCGGCGTGCGGCAAACAGGCACAGCAGGCACCGGCGGACACACCCGCAACATTCGAGGATGTCAAGGGAGAGGGTGTGATGACCCATGCGGAATATCTTGCCGCAGCGGTCGAGGATGCCGTTACCGTCGAGACCTATGTACAGGGCAAACAGTCCTGGTGGGACAATAAGGCCACGCTGTACACGCAGGATCAGGACGGCGCGTATTTCATTTATGACGCAGCCTGCTCCGAGGAGGATTATGCCAAGCTTACGCCCGGCACCAAGATCAAGGTGACCGGCTATAAGGCGGAATGGAACGGAGAGATCGAGATCATCGACGGACAGATCGAGATTGAGAGCGGCAATTACGTGGCACCCGCTCTGGACGCCACAAGTCTGTTGGGCACCGATTCCCTGGCCGATCATCAGAATGAATTCGTTTCCTTCACAGGCCTTACGGTTGAGGACAAAGGAGACGGCCAGGCGTTTTACTACAACTGGGACAACTCCGGCACCAAGGGCGACGATCTCTACTTTGATGTTTCTACAGGCGGAAAGACCTATTCCTTCACCGTGGAATCCTACCTGACCGATCAGGACAGCAGTGTCTACAAGACGGTCGAAGGTCTGAAAATCGGCGACACCATCGACTGCAAGGGCTTTTTGTACTGGTATGAGGGCGCAAACCCGCATATCACCGAGGTGGTTGTGAAATGATGAAGCGTGAAGCCGGCATCCTGATGCCGATATTCTCCCTCGCTTCAAAATACGGCATTGGCTGTTTCTCGAAGGAAGCCTACGATTTCGTTGATTTTCTGGAGAAATCAGGACAGCGCTACTGGCAGATTCTGCCGATCGGACCCACGGGCTTCGGGGATTCTCCGTATCAGCCGTTTTCCGCGTTTGCCGGCAATCCGTATTTTATCTGCCTGGAGACACTGGTGGAAGAGGGACTGCTTACCGTTGATGAAGTAAGTGCCTGCGATTTCGGAAGTGACGTCAGCCGTGTGGACTACGGCAAGCTGTATGAGGGACGTTTCGGCCTCCTGAATGCCGCGCATGACCGCTTTCTGGAAAAGGGACTGAATAAGGAAAAGGCCTACCTGGAGTACTGTAAGAAGGAAAGCTTCTGGCTCGAGGACTACGCGCTGTTTATGGCCATCAAGGCCGAGCAGGGCGGAAAGCCGTGGGTGGAGTGGGACGCACCGCTTCGTTCACGGGACGAAAAGGCGCTTGCTGCCGCAAAGAAACGCCTGGCAAAGGAAATCGCCTCCTATGAGTTCCGGCAGTACAAATTCGACGAGCAGTGGCACCGGCTGCATGCGTATGCTGAAGAAAAGGGCGTCCGGATCATCGGGGATCTGCCGTTCTATGTGGCGCTGGATTCCGCGGATGCCTGGTCTCATCCCGAAGCGTTTCTGATGGATGATGACTTCGAGCCGTCTGTGGTGGCCGGATGTCCGCCCGATGCGTTTTCCGCAACGGGTCAGCTCTGGGGCAACCCCATTTATGACTGGGCAGCCGAAAAGAAGCGGGATTTTGCCTGGTGGGTGAAGCGCATCGAGCGGAATTACGAGTTTTATGATATCCTGCGCATTGATCATTTTCATGGCTTTGCGGAGTACTATGCCGTGCCGTACGGCGACAAGGATGCCCTGCACGGAAAAATGCACAAGGGACCCGGCATGGATTTCTTCAATTCCATAAGAAAACAGCTGGGGGATGTGAAAATGATCGCTGAGGACCTCGGCAACACCACGCCGGAAAAGGAGAAGCTGCTTGCCGACAGCGGCCTGCCCGGGATGAAGGTGCTGCAGTTTGCCTTCACCAGCTGGAACAGCGCCTACACGACGCACAAGCACATCCGCAACTGCGTGGTTTACACCGGAACACACGACAATACGCCCAGCCGTGCCTGGGTGGAGGAGATCAACGACGGCGAGCGCGATTTTGTCCGCCGCTATGTCAACTCCATGGACACGGATTACGGCAGGTTTGTCTGGGACTTTATCCGCGAGGCTTACCGGTCCGTCGCCGATCTCTGCATCGTGCCGCTCACCGATTATCTGGTCAAGGGAAAGGAGGCGCGCATCAACACGCCCGGACAGGCGGCGGATAACTGGCAGTGGCGCCTGCCGCCTGATTTTCTGTCGGATGATCTGGCCCGCAGCATCCGGATGCTTGCGGACACCTATGACCGTCTGCCGAAGCCGGATCCGGAGGAGGAGCAGAAGCCGAAAAAGGTCAAACGACCCTGATGTTCTCCTCTTTGAACTGATTCCGTAATTCTTGCAGCAGTTCCTCGCTCACCGCGGCCCTACCGGCCTCGGTGAGCGTTTTTCTCTGTCTTTCGGAGCGCAGATAGACGCAAAACTCGTTATTTGCGGCCGCATCGGTTCGCGCCCGCGCCAGGATGGATAAGAGCGTCTCCCGCTGCGCATCATAGGCCGCCCGGTCCGGAAACTGAATCCAGACCGTGCGGGGAGCCTCCGCGAAGGATTTGACGCTCTCTGCGAGCAGCTTTGCGGATCCGTCCGCTTCCAGACTCACCCGTCCCGACACAAGAATCCGCGCATCCTCGTACAGCTTCTCCGCACAGCCTTCATAGCACTTCGGAAAGACGATGATTTCGACGTTGCCCGTCAGATCCTCCAGCGTGATGCGTGCCATCAGCTGATTGTTTTTGGTGTAACGGATCTGCTTGGTGACGACCATGCCGCCGAGCGTCACCCGCGAGCCGTCCCTGGCTGCCGGTTCACCCGTCTCCTCATCCGGGGAAAAATCAGCCGCATGCGCGCTGACCCGCTTTTTCAGGAAATCGAATTCGGTTTCCAGTGGGTGTCCGGACAGATAGACTCCCAACACCTCTTTTTCAAATGCAAGAAGCTGCTGCTTGTCGAATTCGCTGACCGTCTGCTGCGCGATGGGAGATTCCGGAGGCTTGATTCCGCCGCCCATCATGTCAAACAGGGAGATCTGCCCGGCGATATTGTCCTTTGCCTCCTGCTGTGCCTGCTCCAGATACGGCACATATTCCTGCAGATACTGCTTGCGGGTGCCGCCCAGGGAATCAAAGGCGCCGGCCTTGATCAGATTTTCCATCGCCCGCCGGTTCAGCTCCGTGCCGACCAGCCTCCTGCAGAAATCCTGAAGCGAGCGGAAAGCGCCTCTGTCCGCGCGCTCTTTTTCTATGGCAGCGATCAGACTGCGGCCCACTCCGCGCACGGCGGTCAGGGCGTACCGGATCACCTTTTCGCCCGTGGCAGCATCGCGCACGACGACAAAGGAGGCCTTCCCGTCACCCACATCGGGAGACAGGACGCGCAGGCCCATACTGCGGCAGGTCAGCATATAGCCGGCAAGCTTTGCTGTGTTGTCAATCACGCTGGTCATGAGCGCCGCCATAAACTCGACGGGATAGTGGGTCTTGAGCCAGGCCGTCTGCATGGCGACCACGGCGTAGCAGGCGGCGTGGGATTTGTTGAAGGCGTATTTGGCAAAATCCATCATGGAGTCATAGATGCTTCCCGCGATCTGTGCGGTGATGCCGTTGCCTATGCAGCCGGGGACATTCTCTTCGGGGATGCCTTCGATGAAGTTTTTGCGCTCCACCTCCATCACATGCTGCTTCTTTTTGCTCATGGCACGGCGCAAAAGATCCGCCCGGCCGAGGGAATAACCCGCCAGACGCTGCACGATCTGCATGACCTGCTCCTGGTACACGATGCAGCCGTAGGTCGGCTCCAGGATCGGGACAAGCTCCGGCGTCTCGTAGGTGATGGAATCCTGATCGTTTTTACCGGCGATGTATTTGGGAATGAAATCCATCGGCCCGGGTCTGTATAGGGAGATGCCGGCGATGATGTCTTCAAAGGTGCGCGGCTTTAATTCCTTCATAAACGACTGCATTCCGCCGGACTCCAGCTGGAACACGCCGTCCGCGCGGCCACTTCCGATGAGCTCCATGGATTCCGGGTCGTTTAAGTCGATCCGGTCAATATCCACAAAACCTTCCTCTCCTTCATGCAGATTGTCCAGCAGGTTGGCACTTCGCACGGCGTCCTTGATGACGGTGAGCGTCCTGAGCCCGAGGAAATCCATTTTCAAAAGCCCCAGCTCCTCGATGGTGGTCATGGGAAACTGTGTGGTGATCGAGCCGTCCTGCGCGCGTGCCAGCGGGACGAGCTCCATCGCCGGCGCCGAGCAGATGACCACGCCGGCGGCATGGACGGAAGCATGACGGGGAAGCCCTTCCAGTCGCTTGGCGTAATTCAGGAGCTTCGCGATATCGGGGTCGTTTTTCTCGGCCTCGGCAAGCTCGGGATTCATTTCCAGCGCGCGTGCCAGGGTAATGCCGAGCTCGTTCGGGATCATCCGGGAGATTTGATCCCCGCGCGCATAGGGAAGATCCATCACCCGCGCGATATCGCGGACCACGCCTCTGGCTGCCAGCGTGCCAAAGGTGATGATCTGCATGACCCGGTCCTGGCCGTATTTCTCCGTCACATAATCAATCACCTCCTGCCTGCGCGTGTACTCAAAGTCCACGTCGATATCGGGCATGGAGACGCGCTCCGGATTCAGGAACCGTTCGAAGAGCAGCGCATAGCGGATCGGATCGATGTTCGTGATCCGCAGACAGTAGGAGACGAGACTTCCGGCGGCGCTTCCGCGCCCCGGTCCGACAGCGATGTCGTGCTGTCTGGAGAAATTGATATAGTCCCACACGATCAGGAAATAATCGACGTAGCCCATGCGGTTGATGACGGAAAGCTCGTAGTTGAGCCGCTTTCGAAGCGGGTGCTCCGGATTGTCCACATCCTCACCGGGATAGCGCGCACGAAGTCCCTCGTCGCACAGATGGTTCAGGTAGGTACAGGAGTCGAAACCTTCAGGCACATCAAAGCGGGGGAGCTTCGTCACGCCGAACTCGATCGTCACCTCGCAGCGGTCCGCGATCCGCTGGGTGTTGTCGATCGCCTCCGGGGCGTAGGGAAAGAGCTGCCGCATGTCCTCCTCACTCCGGACGTAGTACTGTCCTTTTGCGTAACGCATCCGGTTCTCGTCGGAAAGCTTCTTTGCCGTCTGAATACAGAGAAGGGCATCGTGCGCCTCCCAGTCCTCGGGGAGGGTGTAGTGACAATCGTTTGTGGCGACAAGCGGCAGCCCGAGTTCCTGATGCAGCTTAAGCAGACCGGAATTGACGCGCTTCTGCTCGGGAAGACCGTGATCCTGGAGCTCCAGATAGTAGTGATCAGGACCAAAAGTCTCGGCGTGCCACTGCGCGGCGGCCTTTGCACCCTCGAAATCTCCGCGCGCCAGCAGAACCGACACCTCGCCCGCAAGACAGGCGGACAGACAGATCAGCCCTTCGTGATAGAGAGCCAGCAGCTCTCTGTCCACACGGGGCTTATAATAGAAGCCTTCCGTAAATCCCCGGCTGACCAGCTGCGTCAGATTCTCATATCCCCGGTTGTTTTCCGCAAGAAGAATCAGATGGTAGTAGCGTTCACTGCCTGATGTATTATCGTGCTCCAGACGGGATTCCGGAGCGACGTAGACCTCACAGCCCAGGATCGGTTTGATTTCGGCTGCCCGGCAGGCTTTGTAAAAGTCGATCACACCGTACATCACGCCGTGATCCGTGATCGCGGCGGCGTTCATGCCGAGGGCTTTGACCCGGGCGACATAATCGTCGATCTTGTTGGACCCGTCCAGCAGACTGTACTGTGTGTGGGTGTGCAGGTGAACGAATGCCATGATTTCAAACCTCTCCTTTTATGGTATGATTATACCATGCAGCTGACATTCCCGACTTACGAATTTGTCTTTTTCTTTCTGCCGGTCGTGCTGGCAGGTTACTATCTGACGTGCGGTTTCCTCCGCCGGCAGGCGTCCCGGCCCGTCGTCGTCGGACGGATGGCCGGTTTAAAACCCGACCGGCTGTTCCTGACGGGGGCTTCCCTGCTTTTCTATCTGTCCTTCGGACTGTACAACTTCCTCATCCTTTGTCTGCAGGCCATCATCGGCTGGCTTTTTTACCTGCTTCTGCAAAGAACAAAGCGGCCGGGTCCGCGGAGTTACCTGATGGCGGCGGCTGTCGCCGGTGTGCTTACACCGCTTGCCTTTTTCAAGTACGGCCCGGTTTCCATGCCGGTGGCCCTCTCCTTCACGACGTTTTCCCTGCTGTCCTTTCTGACGGATGCGTACAGGGGAGAAGAGGATGATGCAGCCTTTGGCGATTATCTTTTGTTTTATTTCTTCTTTCCGAAGCTTTTGCAGGGACCGATCACGCGCTATGCGGATTTCATGAAAACGGTCAGGACGCCGGGAGGGCTTCCGGATGGAAACACATTTGCGCAGGCGGTCTTCTGCTTCGTTCTGGGACTCTCCAAAAAGGTGCTGCTTGCGGATCGCCTTGCACGCCCCGTGGATTTTGCCTATCGCGTACCCGGAGATCTGTTGTGGATGGAGGCTGTGCTGGCCGTCGTTGCCTATGCCTTTCAGATCTATTTCGATTTCAGCGGCTACTGCGATATGGGACGTGCCGTCGCCCGGATGCTCGGGTACGATCTTCCGCGCAATTTCAGACAGCCTTACCGGTCGCAGAACATTCTGGAATTCTGGAGACGCTGGCACAGCACGCTCTCGCAGTTCTTTACGCGCTATGTCTACATCCCTCTGGGAGGAAACCGGAAGGGCCGTGTGCGGATGCTTGCGATCACGCTTCTTATTTTTCTGTTAAGCGGGATCTGGCACGGATCGGGCTGGGGGTTTCTCCTTTGGGGAGCGGCGCACGGCCTGCTTGCCTGTACGACGAAGCTGCTTCCACGGCCGCTTCGTCTTCCGCGGGCATTGAAGACGCTGTTCACCTTCCTGTTTGTGACCGCGGCATGGATCCCGTTCCGCGCGGTCGATCCAGACGTTACCCTGGCCATGCTCCGTGTCATCGCGGACAAGCCCTGGCTCAAGCTTCACAACGCGTTTATCGACACCTGGACGGACAACCTGCTATGGTATCCGTTGAAGGTGCTGGGCGTGCCCGATATAAGGACCGGCGGGACGATCTGCCTGTGGATCGTGCTCGCGGTTTCAGCCCTGCTTATCTTTGCGGCACCTGATGCACAGGAGTTGTCGGAGCGCTTCGGCAACCGGCTGGCAGCCCGTTCTCCCGCGTCATGCTTCCGCGTCGGGCTTGCCGCGCTCTGCTGTGCCGGACTGTTCCTTTGGTGCGTGCTTTCCTTTGGAGAAGTGAGCAGCTTTGTGTATTTTCAGTTTTAATAACGAGCGATATGATAACAAACGATATTGATAAAACAGATAAGCGCAGCCATCCGGCAAAGGTGTTTCTTGCGTGCTTTTTTCTTCTTTCTGCACTGGGGCTTCTTGCCGTGTCGCTGATCATCGCGCGGATCGATCCGTTTTTCCGGTATCATGCGCCGCTGGCGGATTTTCCCTATGTCGTCGACAACCAGCTTTCGCAGAACATCGGGATGGCGGAGCGTTTCGGTTACGATGCGGTCATCACCGGCTCCTCTATGACGATGAATTTCGATACCGACGATTTTACGGAGCTGCTTCCTGCACATCCGCATCCCTTAAAGCTCACCACAAACGGTGCGCTGCCGCATGATATTGACCGGATTCTGGACGCGGCCTTCCGAAGCGGGAATGAGATCCGGACCGTTTTTATCGCACTGGATCCGTCGACCTGGACTGCGCCGTCCGGTGCGGTCAAGTATCCGTGGCCGGAATATCTCTATGACAGGAATCCGTTCAATGACGTGAAGTATCTCTGGAACATGGAGGTGCTGCTGGAATATTGTCTGCGCCCGCTTGCCGAGCATGAGGCGACGGATCTGTCCACCGTCTACGCGACGGATTGGGAGGACGACCTTTACTATACCCTGGACTGGATTCTGGATCACTATGAGGAGCCCGCGGCTGTTGCGGTCGAAACGCCAAAGGACGCCTATCTGCCGGAGACAAAGCGCAACCTGGAGCAGGAGCTGCTGCCGCACATCGATGCCCATCCGGAAACGGAGTTTTGCTTTTTCTTTGCGCCGTATTCGGTGCTGTACTGGCACGGGGTTCTGCAGGAGAATCATCTGGAGGCGACGCTTTCGCAGGAAGCATTGCTGGCAGAGACGCTGCTTTCGAGAAGGAATGTGCGCGTGTTCTGGTTTCAGGGACTGGAAGAAGTCATCACGGACATGGACGGGGGGTACATGGATGAGATTCATTTTCGCCCGGCCATCAACCGGATGATGGTCCGGTTCTTTGCCGACGGCACCTGTGAGATCAGAAGCAGAGAGGAACTGGAGGTCCGATTTGACGCGTTGAGGCGCCTGCTGGAAGGCTACGACTTCGACGCGCTCCTGTCGGGGCGCTGACGCCGCTGCCTGGCGGCCTCAAAGGCCAGAACGGAAGCGGAGACACCGGCATTTAAGGACTCCACCTCTCCGGACATGGGGATGAAGATGCGGCGATCCGCCTGTGCGAGTGCTGCCTCCGTCAGGCCGGCGCCCTCATTGCCGATCCAGAAGGCCGTGCCCGGGCGGTAGTCGCAGTCCTCATAGCTGCAGTCTGCCTGCAGATCCGCTGCGTAAGAGATGATCTTTCTTTTTCGTAAAATGGCGGCTGCTTCCTCCGCATTGGCTGCCCGCGCAAACGGCACCCGGAAAATGGAACCCATGGTGCCGCGTACGACCTTGGGATTATACGGATCTGCCGTGTCCCCCACGAGCAGGAGTCCTGTCACGCCGGCTCCCTCGCCGGCACGAAAGATCGTCCCGAGATTGCCGGGATCCTGCAGGTTTTCTGTCACGATGACAAGCGGGGACTGGTCGCTTCCGAAGACAGCTTCCGGATCCTCTGCGCACAACGACACCACGGCCAGGATCCCCTGGGGATGCATGGTGTCGGAGAGACGTTGCATCACCTCCGGTGTCACAAGGATGTGCTCGCAGCGGATGGAATCGATCCGCTGCCGGTCCCGGTCGTTTAATCTGTCCAAAAAAGCCTCCGTCAGATAGAGTTCCCTGATCGAATCGGCGGGTGCTTCCCTGACCATTCGCAGTCCCTCTATGACGAAGGCATTCTGTTTCATTCTGTCCGCCCGGCGCTTCAGCAGAGAAGCCACCGCACGGATCCGGCTGTTCCCCGTGGAGGTGATCATATCAAAGGATTTTGGACATATCAAACTGATATTCGTCAATCGACTTGGTCATGCCCAGGGCCTCCTCAATGTCCAGATCGGTGATCTGTCCGTTCCGCAGAGCAACGACGCGGTTGGTCTTTCCTTCGGCAATGATGTCCGCCGCATAGCAGCCCATGATTGCCGCGTAGAAACGGTCCTTGCAGGTGGGCGAGCCGCCCCGCTGCATGTAGCCGAGGATGGTCGCTCTTGTCTCCACGCCTGTCGCGGCCTCGATCCGCTTGGCCATCGAGGTGGAATGCCCGATACCCTCCGCGTTGACGATGATGTGGTGGGTGTGTCCGCGCTTCCTGTTTCGGACGATGTTGTCGATGATGCGCTGTTCATCGTAATCGTATTTTTCCGGAATCAGGATATCGTCCGCGCCGGTGGCCAGACCGCACCAGAGGGCGATATAACCCGCATGGCGACCCATGACTTCCACGATGGAGCATCGCTCATGGGAGGACGAGGTGTCCCGGACCTTGTCGATTGCCTCCATAGCAGTGTTGATGGCCGTATCAAAACCGATTGTATAATCCGTGCAGGCGATGTCCAGATCGATGGTGCCGGGGATGCCGATCGTGTTGATGCCGTGTCTCGCCAGCGCCTGGGCTCCGCGGTAGGAGCCGTCGCCGCCGATGACAATGATACCGTCAATGCCGTGCTTCCGGCAGATCTCCGCACCCTTCTGCTGTCCTTCCTCGGTTTTGAATTCCATGCATCTGGCCGTGCCGAGCATGGTGCCGCCCCGCTGGGACAGATCAGCCACACTGTGGCGCTCCAGGTCGATAATTTCTTCATTCAGCAGGCCCTGATAGCCCTTTTTGATCCCCTTGACCGCGAGGCCGTTGTTGATTGCTTTGCGTGTAACTGCGCGGATCGCCGCATTCATTCCCGGCGCATCTCCGCCGCTGGTCAGTACACCGATCGTCTTCACCTGTCCGCTCATTTTTTCTCTCCGTAATCCAGAAGTCTTCAGCATCTCTATCGTAGCGCAAAAGCGTAAAAAAGTCAAAAAAGGTTTGATTCTCAGAGAAACTCTGTTATAATATCTAAAGTTATTTTATATCGCATCACTCGGAGAGGATTACGGATCATGAAGAATACGGCAATGAAAAGAGTTCTGGCAGCAGCGGCGGCGGGAATGCTTTCGCTGTGCGTCATTTCCTGCGGGGGAGAAAGCGGTGCACAGGTTGCGGAGACCAAACCGGAAGCACCGGTCTTTGAGCCCGCGCCTGCAGCGTCCGTCGAGGCTTCCACCGAAGAGACGCCTGCTCCGGAGCCGGAGGAAGAACCTGAAGGCGAACAACCGCTGGAAATCCCGGACGGAATGTACCGTTCCGAGCTTACGGGTCTTCCGATCAGCGAGGAGCTGAAATCCCAGCGGCCGATCGCTGTCATGGTGGACAATGAGATCGATGCGCTGCCTCATTTCGGAACGGCTGCCGCGGACATCGTCTACGAGATGATGAACAGCACAGCCAACAACCGGATCACCCGTCTTATGTGCGTGGTCAAGGACTGGGCACCCATCGAACAGCTGGGCAGTATCCGCAGCACACGTCCCACCAACATCCTTCTCTCCGCGGAATACAATGCCGTCCTTTGCCATGACGGCGGACCGTATCACAATGACGCCTATTTTTCCCGCGGGTTTGTCGATCATTTCTCCGGCACCTTTTCCAGGGTCAACAACGGAAAAAAGCGGGAGTACACCGAATACATCCTGCCGGGAGATCTGGACAAGAATTTCACAAACTCCAAAGTCTCACAGGAATATGAAGAAGGCTTCAGCGGAGACACGCCGCACTTCAACTTTGCGGAGTACGGACTGACCACGGATGTTTCGCAGCTCTACGAGCGCACCTATCCGACCAAACAGCTGATCCTCCCGTTCCCGCACAATTCTTCGGTTCTGAATTACAACGATGAGACCGAATGCTACGAATATTATGAATACGGCGATCCCCACCTGGATGAGGATTCCGGACTGCCGCTTTCCTTTGCCAACATCTTTATTCAGGACTGCTCCTTCTCCAAGCTGGATGAAAACGGTTATCTGGTATACAACTGCCTCGGATCCGGAACCGGCTTCTACATCACCAAAGGATATGCCAAGAGCGTGAGCTGGGTGAAGAACGCCGATCAGGAATTCACCCGTTTCTACGACGACAACGGCAATGAGATCCTGATCAACAACGGCAAGACCTATATTGCCCTGATCCCCGATGACAGCTGGGACAAGGTGATGATGAATGAAGAGGTGGTTACCGGGTAAGGCAACATCTTGCGTTGCCCGTTGCGAGCTGCACAATATATCGAAATAACGAACGACATTTGACACAATTCCGAAAAAATGTTACAATTTTGTTACAAGTAGGCATTTTTTCGGAGTTGTGTTTTTTATGGTTCAGGGAAAGCGGATCCTGCATATGTTTTTTATCGGCCTGATGGCTCTGCCGCTGCTGTTTCCGAATGCAGCGGTTTCGACCCGTGCCGCTGAAAACAAGGGGACGCCGGCGGTTTATGCCGGTGCGGGAGCGCTGCTTGATCCCCGCACCAGTGCGGAGGACTACCCGGGAGGCGCTGCCTCTGCCGATCATGAACAGACGGATGTTTCCGGCAATGCGGCGCAGAGCACGCAGACCGCCGCGGCCGCTGTCAGCCAGTCACCGGAGGAACAGAAGCCCGAGGAGACAAAAAAAACGGATAAGCCGGCTTCCACGCTGGTGATGGCGGATGTCAACGAAGTGATGAACGTGCGCGAAGAGCCGGATGCTTCCTCGGAAAAGATCGGTGTGCTGTACAAGGATTGCGGCGGCACGATTCTGGAGCAGCAGGACGGCTGGACAAAGCTGAAGAGCGGCGACCTGATCGGCTGGGCGAACAACGATTACCTGCTCTTTGGAGAGGAGGCCGAAAAGCTCGCAAAGGATGTGGGCGTGATGCAGGCAAAGGTCCTGACGGACTCCCTGCGCGTGCGCAAGACGGCCAGCAAGGACGGGGGCATCTATGGACTGGTGAAAACCGGCGACAGATTTGAGGTCATCCGGGAGGATGACGGATCCGGCTTTGTGCTGATTGATTATGACGGCAAAGACGGCTACGTAAGCTCCGATTATGTGGAGGTGGATTACAAAATCGATCACGGCGAGACGCTGGCAGCCATTCGTGCCCGCGAGGAGGCGGAGCGCGCCAGGAAAGCCAAGCTTACCGCCAATCAGGGCGCTGTGAAAACCAGCGCGGATGAGGTGAAGCTTCTCGCTGCGCTCATCATGTGTGAGGCGGGCAATCAGCCCTATGAGGGACAGCTCGGTGTGGGTGCGGTCGTCATGAATCGTGTTCGCAATGCCGCCTATCCCAACACCGTGGTCGGCGTCATCTATGCGTCCGGACAGTTCTCGCCTGCCGGAAGCGGCCATGTGGCGGATGCCTATAACAGCGGGAGAATAAACGCCAGCTGCATGCAGGCTGCGCAGGCCGCGATCAACGGCGAGACCAGCGTCGGTTCGGCACTGCATTTCCGCAGGGCGGGGATGCATGAGGGCACCGTGATCGGCGGACACGTCTTCTGGTAATTTTCTGGTAATTTTTCTCTTTTTGTTGTATGATTTTCTGGATGTGTTATGCATTCTTTCCGTCACATAAACGGACCCGCAGGAGGAGGCGCACATGAATATGCTGGAAGTATGGCTGATCATTCTGGTTGCCTGTGTTGTTGTTGAGCTTTTCACCATGGGACTCACCACCATCTGGTTTGGCTGCGGGGCAGCCGTGGCGGCTGTCTTATCCATCTTTATGCCCCAGGCCCTGATCCCGCAGATTCTTGCCTTTACGATCGTTTCCATTTTGGTGCTTCTCACCGTGCGCCCCATAGCTGTCAAGTATTTTAACCGTGACCGCGCACGCACCAACATTGAAAGCATGATCGGCAAGCAGGGCATCGTCATCAGTGAGATCGACAACCTCCAGGGCTGCGGACAGATCAGCATCGGAGGCATTGAATGGAGCGCCCGGAGCGTTCGTCAGGAACAGACCATCCCCGTCGGCAGCGTGGTCATCATCCGCGCGGTCGATGGTGTAAAGCTGCTGGTGGAGCTGGAACAGTCATAGTTCTGTAGAAAGGAGTATCGTATGGCTATCTTTATTATCGTTCTTCTCGTCATTTTCCTGGTCGTGCTGGCCACCTGCATCACCATTGTCCCGCAGGCGCACGCCTATGTCGTTGAGCGGCTGGGCGCCTACCAGGGCACATGGAACGTCGGCCTCCATGTCAAGATGCCCTTCATCGACCGCATCGCAAGGCGTGTCAATCTGAAGGAGCAGGTCTGCGATTTCCCGCCGCAGCCCGTGATCACCAAGGACAACGTCACCATGCAGATCGATTCCATCGTCTTCTTCATGATCACGGATCCGCGTCTGTTCTCCTACGGCGTGGAGAATCCGATCCTCGCCATCGAAAACCTGACCGCGACGACGCTTCGAAACATCATCGGCGACATGGAACTGGATCAGACCCTGACCTCCCGTGAGATCATCAACACGAAGATGCGGGCGACCCTCGATGAAGCAACGGATCCCTGGGGCATTAAGGTGACCCGTGTGGAGCTGAAGAACATTACCCCGCCGGCCGCCATTCGCGACGCCATGGAAAAACAGATGAAGGCGGAGCGTGAAAAGAGAGAAGCGATCCTGCGGGCAGAGGGTGTGAAGCAGGCGACCATTCTGGAATCCGAAGGAAAGAAGGCCTCCCAGATTCTGAACGCGGAGGCGGAAAAGCAGGCCACCATCCTTGCTGCAGAGGCACAGAAGGAAAAGGAAATCCGTGAGGCGGAAGGCCGTGCGGAGGCGATCCGTCAGGTGCAGCAGGCAAATGCCGACGGTATCCGCATGATCAAGGATGCCGGTGCCGATGAGGCAGTGCTTCGCATCAAATCTCTCGAAGCGTTCACCAGAGCGGCGGACGGTAAGGCAACCAAGATCATCGTCCCCTCAGAGATTCAGGGACTGGCCGGTCTGGTCTCCTCCCTGAAGGCAGTCGGAGAAAAGGAATAAACCATGGGAAAAGACACATTCTACGGCAGGCATTTTTTGAAGCTGCTGGATTTTACACCGGAAGAGATCCTGTCGCTCATCGATCTGGCAGCCGATCTGAAACAGAAAAAGAAACAGGGCATCCCCCACGATGAGCTGCGGGGAAAAAACATCGCGCTGATTTTTGAAAAGACCAGCACCAGGACCCGCTGTTCCTTTGAAGTGGCTGCCCATGATCTGGGGATGCAGGCGACCTATCTCGATCCCTCCGCTTCCCAGATCGGCAAGAAGGAGAGCATCGCCGACACGGCACGCGTCCTCGGCCGCATGTTTGACGGCATCGAATACCGGGGCTACGAGCAGAGCATCGTGGAGGAGCTGGCGCAATACGCAGGCGTGCCCGTGTGGAACGGCCTGACCAATGAATTCCATCCCACCCAGATGCTGGCGGACATGCTGACCATCAGGGAACACAAAGGGAAGCTGGCCGGCTGTCGGCTCGTCTACATGGGCGATGCCCGTTACAATATGGGCAATTCCCTCATGGTGGCCTGCAGCAAGCTGGGACTGGACTTCACCGCCTGCACGCACAGGGACTTCTTCCCGGACTCCGGGCTGGTGGACACCTGCAAAAAAATCGCCGCGGAAAACGGCGGAAAGATCACCCTTTCGGAGGATGCAGAGACGGCGACGCGCGGTGCGGATATCATCTACACGGACGTGTGGGTGTCCATGGGTGAACCGGAATCCGCCTGGAAAGAGCGGATCGACAAGCTCATGCCCTATCAGGTCACCAAAAGAATTATGGACAACGCGGGACCGCAGGCGATCTTTATGCATTGTCTGCCGGCCTATCACGATCTTCAGACGGCAGTCGGCCGCGATGTGCATGATAAATTCGGCCTTTCGGAGATCGAAGTGACCAATGAGGTCTTTGAGGGACCGCAGTCCGTCGTTTTTGATGAGGCGGAAAACCGGATGCACACCATCAAGGCCGTCATGTATGCAACCATGAAGGAATAAGGCAGATGCCGGACGAACAGCTGTCTGCCCCCGGGCTGAGCCGCTCCCGCACAACCTCCTGGATCGGTGAGCGGCTCCTGTACTTTGATGAAACGGATTCCACCAATGATCAGGCCGTCCGTATCGCAAAGGAGGGTGCCCCGGACGGGATGCTTCTTGTCGCTGATGCACAGACGGCGGGAAAGGGACGAAAGGGCAGAAGCTTCGATTCTCCTGCGCATGCCGGGATTTTCATGTCTGTCATTCTGCGGCCTTTTGTTGATCCCGATCGGGCCTCCGCACTCACCCTGATCGCCGCCATGGCGGTGCAGCGGGGCATGAAGCAGACGGCAGGCCTTGATGCGCGAATCAAATGGCCGAATGATATCGTGATCCGTGCCGGCGAAGAGGAGACCTACAGAAAGCTCTGCGGAATCCTGACGGAAATGAGCGTCACGGACGGAAAAGTCGGGCATGTGATCATCGGCATCGGCATTAATGTCGGCAACCGCCGCTTCCCGGAGGAAATAGCAGGGATTGCCACCTCGGTGTTTCTTGAAACCGGGCGGGATGTCCCCCGCACACCGTTGATCTGGAGCATCTGGAGCGCTTTTGAACCGCTTTACGACATCTTTTTGAAAACGCAGGATCTGTGCGCGCTTGCGGAGGATTATAACGCCGTGCTGGTGAACCGGGGCAGAGAGGTGCGGATTCTTGATCCCGCCGGAGATCTGCAGGGCACGGCGGCCGGTATCAATGCCCGCGGGGAACTGCTGGTGCAAACGGATGGCGCCGTCATCCCCGTGAGCAGCGGAGAGGTCTCCGTGCGCGGCGTGTACGGGCTCGTGTAGAAAACCTGATGAATACGAGGTAGATGGTCATGGTACTGGTTATCGATGTAGGCAACACCAATATCACCTGCGGGGTCTTTGATAAGGACAATATCCGCCGGACCTTCCGCATGATGTCACAGACCGCCCGCACCTCGGATGAGTACGGGATCGCGTTGCTCTCCATGCTGGATGTGGGCGGCATCAAAAAGGAGAATCTGACCGGCGTGATCATCGCCAGCGTCGTGCCGAATGTCATGCATGCACTGGTCGGGTCCATCATCAAATACCTTGACAAGCGCCCGTACATCGTCGGACCCGGCATCAAAACCGGCATCCACATCACCGCAGACAACCCGAAGGAGCTCGGCCCCGACCGCATTGTCGACATCGTGGCCGCCTACACGCTCTACGGCGGACCGACGCTGGTGATCGATTTCGGCACCGCGACCACCTACGACCTGGTGGACGAGGACGCCAATTTCGGTGTCGGCATCACGGCGCCCGGCATGCGCATCGCGGCTAAGGCGTTGTGGGAGGATACCGCGCGCCTTCCGGAAATCGAAATAAAAAAACCGGCGTCGATTCTGGCCCGGGAAACGATCACCAGCATGCAGGCCGGACTCGTCTACGGCCAGATCGGACAGACCAAATACATCATCGAACAGGTAAAGAAAGAGAGCGGTTTTACGGAATGCAAGGTCGTCGCCACCGGCGGACTGGGCCGGATGATTTCGGAGGAGACGGAGGAAATCGACATCTACGATCCGCTGCTCACGCTCAAGGGACTGAAGATTCTCTACGATAAAAACCGACGGACCAAGCCGGACATCGGCGGATATGAAGAGGACGGGACGAATGACGGATAACCGGACAGACGGAGCGGTATCGCCGGGGGAAGCTGATTATAAAGAGGCTGAAAAGCTGGGCCTTCGGCCGGACGGACGTGTTGTCCTGTGCGGTGCCAATGCCTACGAGCAAAAATACTATTTCAACCCCATCTTCCGGCGGATACCGGAGAGCATCCGGGAGGAGCTGAGGATTATCTGCGTCCTTTTCACACAGGAGGCCGGCGGCGTCTTTACCATCGAATTTGAGGAAGACGGCGAAATTTTCCTTCGTACGGAATGTGACGAGGAGGACATCACCTGGGACAGCGTGAGCGCGGGACTCTTATCCGGCGAAATCCGCCGCAGACGGGGCGACCTGCTGGATGCGGTTTCCCTATATTACCGTGCGACCATTCTTCATGAGGATATGAGCGCTCTGCTCTCTGAGGATGATGACTGAGCAATGCCTTCTGCGACCGCTCTCTGTCGGTGCGGTCACTCTCCCGAACAACATCTTTCTGGGGCCGATGGCCGGCGTGACGGACAGTCCGTATCGGCTGCTTTGCCGTGAACAGGGGGCAGGTCTTGTCTGTGGGGAAATGGTAAGCGCCAAGGCCGTCACCTATCACAATAAGAATACTGCGGCACTGTGCCTGACCACACCGGGCGAGCATCCGGTCAGCCTCCAGATCTTCGGCTCGGAGCCCGGGGTGATGGCACAGGCCGCTGCCATGATTGAAGAGCAGTACGACTATGAACTGCTCGATATCAACATGGGCTGCCCCGTGCCGAAAATCGTCAAAAACGGCGAAGGAAGCGCCCTCATGCGGGACCCGAAGCGGATTGAGCGGATCGTGGATGCTGTGGTGCAGGCGACCAGGCGGCCGGTAACAGTGAAGCTGCGGAAGGGCTTTGCACGGGGAGAGTTTTCGGCCATTCCCTGCGCGCAGGCGGCAGAGGCCGGCGGCGCTTCCATGGTGACCGTTCACGGCCGCACCCGTGAGGAGTATTACAGCGGCACGGCGGACTGGCACTGTATCCGTGAGGTCAGGCAGGCCGTCCGGATTCCTGTCATCGGAAGCGGCGACGTAAGAAGCGGTGCGGATGCCGCGAGAATGCTTTCGGAAACCGGCTGCGACGGGGTGATGATTGCCCGTGCCGCGGAAGGAAACCCCTGGATCTTTGCGGAGGTGATCGCCTGTCTCACCACGGGAAACATCCCGTCGCGTCCGTCCGGGCCTGCGCTGCGGGAGATGATCCTGCGGCATGCACGGCTTTTGATTGAAGCAAAGGGAGAATTCACCGGTATCCGCGAGATGAGAAGGCACGCTGCATGGTATCTGAAGGGAATCCCCGGCGCAGCCAGAATCCGTGACCGGCTTTCGCAAATGGAGCATTATGAGGAATTGGAGGCGCTTTGTCAAAACAAAAACTTTGACATTGACGGATGAGGCGTATATAATATTTGCTTATACTGCGCACCCGAAGGTTTGGGCTGCGGCGAATCTATGTCACAGGGGGTTTTTGTGAAATGGAAGAAAAAAAGAACATTCTGACCTACGAAGGACTCAAAAAGTACGAAGAGGAGCTCGAAGAGCTCAAGGTCGTCAGACGCCAGGAGGTTGCGCAAAAGATCAAAGAAGCTCGCGCACAGGGCGATCTCTCTGAGAATGCGGAATATGACGCCGCCAAGGACGAACAGAGGGACATCGAGGCGCGCATCGAGGAGCTCGAAAAGATCCTGAAGAATGCCGAGGTGGTGGTTGAGGACGAGGTGGATCTGGACACCATTAATATTGGCTGCCGCGTCAGAATCAAGGACATGGCAGAAAATGAGGAGCTCGAGTACAAAATCGTCGGCTCTTCGGAAGCCAACAGCCTGCAGGGCAAGATTTCCAACGAATCCCCTGTCGGCAAGGCACTGATTGGCGCAAAGAAAGGACAGACCGTCACCGTGGAGACGCAGGCAGGCACCTTCAAGTACAAGGTGCTGGGCATCGAGCGCTCCAACGGATAAGTCCCGGAAGATCAGAAGAGAGGATTCGGAAATGGCCACAGAAAACCAGCAGAATCAGCAGATACCCCAGGAGGATATCGGACACCTGATTCAGATCCGCAGAGATAAACTGAAGGCATTGCAGGATGCCGGCAGAGATCCCTTCGAAATTGTAAAATTTGATCAGCGGCAGCACAGCTCGGATGTCCGTGATCGCTTTGATGCACTGGAAATTGCCTTGCCGACGGACGCGGAGGGCAAAACCATCCATCCCGCATGGGAGGACATTCCGGAGGAAAAACGGATTTCTCTGGCCGGCCGCTTGATGTCGAAACGCGTCATGGGCAAGGCGTCGTTCTGCCACGTGCAGGATCTGGAGGGCCGGATTCAGTGCTACGTCACGCGGGATGAGCTTGGCGAGGATGAATATGCAGCATTCAAAAAGATGGATATCGGTGATATCGTCGGTGTCCTCGGTTACGCCTTCCGCACAAAAACAGGAGAGATCTCT
Organism: Lachnospiraceae bacterium; assembly: GCA_024682835.1. Taxonomy (GTDB): domain Bacteria; phylum Bacillota; class Clostridia; order Lachnospirales; family Lachnospiraceae; genus Butyrivibrio. Next base: position 43,083 of record JAIKYU010000031.1, read on the forward strand.
GTCCATGTAAAGGAGCTGACCCTGCTCTCCAAATCGCTCCAGCCGCTGCCGGAAAAATTCCATGGACTGACGGACACCGAGATTCGGTATCGCCAGCGTTATGTGGATCTGATTATGAACGCGGATGTGCGGGAAACCTTCCGCAAGCGCTCCCGCATCCTGCAGGAGATCCGCAGCTTCTTATCGGAGCGCGGCTTTATGGAGGTGGAGACGCCGATCCTTGTTTCCAACCCGGGCGGTGCAGCGGCCCGTCCCTTCGCAACGCATTACAACGCACTGGATGAGGATGTGAAGCTGCGCATCTCTCTTGAACTCTACTTAAAACGCCTGATCGTCGGCGGACTGGAACGTGTATATGAGATCGGCCGCGTCTTCCGCAATGAGGGCGTGGATACCCGGCACAATCCGGAATTCACGCTGATGGAGCTCTATCAGGCTTATACGGACTATCAGGGCATGATGGAACTCACGGAGTCCATGTTCCGTTATCTCGCACAGACCGTTCTCGGCTCGACCACCTTTAGCTACCAGGAGATCGAACTCGATTTCGGCAAGCCCTTTGCCCGGATGACCATGAACGAGTGCGTGAAAAAATACGCAGGTGTCGATTTTGATACCGTCTCCACCGATGAAGAGGCCAAGGCTCTTGCAAGAGAGCATCATGTTGCCTTTGAGGATCGCCACAAAAAGGGAGATATCATCAATCTTTTCTTCGAGGAATTCTGCGAGAAAGAGTTGATCCAGCCGACCTTCATCATGGATCACCCCATAGAAATCTCGCCGCTCACTAAAAAGAAGCCCGGCTGCCCCGGCAAGGTGGAGCGTTTCGAGCTCTTCATCAACACCTGGGAGATGTGCAACGCCTACTCCGAGCTCAACGATCCCATCGACCAGCGCGAGCGCTTTGCCGCCCAGGAGGCGGCTGCGGCAGCAGGCGATGAGGAGGCCGAACACACCGACGAGGACTTCCTGAACGCGCTGTCAGTCGGCATGCCACCCACCGGTGGCATCGGCTACGGCATTGACCGTTTGGTCATGCTGTTGACGAATGCGTCGTCGATCAGGGATGTGTTGTTGTTCCCGACACTGAAGAGCGTCCCTAATCAATAAAATCCTTATATGGGACGAATTTATGCGACTGTCAACGCAGAAAACGAGAAATACTTATTTCTGTAATAAACCTCTTGCTGACGGTTGACGCTCACAGACAACATATGGACAAGTCCAATCCGGGTAACAAAACAAGGTTGGATTATTGAGAAAATCGAATAAGTATCTTTAAGGGGCAGCCTTTAAAGAAAGTGATTTAAGGCACTTACGTTAACGTAGAAATACGAAGCGTAGGTGCTTTTTTCATGCTCTACAAACCTGTGCAGCAACCAAATCGAAAGGAGAGGTCACATGAAAGAAGACAAAAGAAACAGAGGATTTCCAAATCTGGACAAGTATCTGAAGGACCGGGGAAGGAAGCTGGTCAATTACGAGGAAGGGTCTGAAATCTATGGGATCCCATATTATTCCTTTGTTCGGCTGGCAAAGGAAGCAGAAGCAACATTCACTCTTCGCAAGACAGCGGTGGCAGATATTGATGTAATTGAAAAATATCTGGATGAGCATCCGGAAGTGGCTGTAAGAGTGGCAAGTGTCAGGAGGGTATAAAAATGCAGAGAAGAAAACAGGAGCTGGAAGAGCTCAAGGATCAGGTGAGAAAACGCGGAAAGAAATTTGTAAGTTACAAGGAAGGCGCGGATCTTTATTCGCTGGGGCTTCATACATTTGAAAAGCTGGCGAAAGACGCCAACGCCATATACAGGGTGAAGGGGCGTGTGCTCATAAACATTGAGATCATAGACGAATACATGGAAACATTCCATGAGTTCAGCGATTAAGGAGGCGGAAGGAATGGGAAAAGTAATCGCAATAGCAAATCAGAAAGGTGGCTGCGGTAAGACCACTACGGCCGTGAATCTGGCAGCGGCGTTGGCAAAGATGGAAAAAAAAGTAGCCATTATCGATGCGGATCCACAAGGCAGTTGTACAGCGAGCCTGGGCTATGTGCAGCCGGATGATATCAAAGTAACGATCGCCAATATCATGATGGATATCATCAATGATGAGCAGGTGGATCTGAATGAAGGGATGCTTCATCACGAAGAAGGGATCACTCTGATACCTGCCAACATTGAGCTTGCAGGACTGGAAGTAACTCTGATCAATGTGATGAGCAGAGAAATGATCCTGAAGAATTATGTGGATGAGATCAGAGACTGGTTTGATTATATCCTGATCGACTGTATGCCTTCTCTTGGGATGCTTACTGTCAATGCTTTGGTAGCAGCTGATTCCGTGATCATACCGTGCCAAACATCTTATTTGCCTGTAAAAGGTCTGCAGCAGTTGTTAGCTACGATATCCAAAGTGAGACGGGCATTAAACCGAGATCTGCGTGTTGAAGGGATCTTACTTACGATGGTGGATATGAGAAATGTATTTACCAGAGACATGATCGTGCGGATGCATGAGACCTATGGGACAGATCCGAATGTTGGTACTTTTGAAACATACATTCCGCGTTCAGTCAGAGCTGAGGAAACCAGCGCTGAGGGGCTCAGTATATTTAAGACAAGACCGGATTGTAAGGTGGCGATGGCGTATACAGGCGTGGCAAAGGAGGTGATCGGACATGGCGGAGAAGAAGAGACCGGGACAGAAGTTTAAAATGCTCAGCGTGGATGAGATCCTGGGCGTAAACAATGAGGAATCAGCGGTCGACCTGAAGATCAGTGAGATCCTGCCTTTCAAGGATCATCCCTTCAGAGTGACGGATGATGAGAACATGGAGGAACTGGTAAAGAGTATCCGATTGAATGGGATCCTGACTCCGGTTCTGGTAAGACCGACAAGTGATGGAAAGTATGAAATGATTTCCGGCCACAGGCGTATGCATGCAGCGACGCTTGCGGGACTGGAAGCGATCCCGGCATTTATACGGGAACTGTCAGATGATGATGCAACAATCATTATGGTGGATACGAACATCCAAAGAGAAGAACTACTTCCGAGTGAAAAGGCGTTTGCATACAGAATGAAATATGAAGCTGTAAAAAGAAAAGTGGGTAGACCGGAAAAAGGCGATGAGTCATCTAATGGAGGAAAGGCAAAAACATCAAAGAATAAATTGTCTCAAAATGAGACAATTTCTCCGACAAGATCAGATTATGATGTGGCTGAACAATTAGGTGAAAGCAGGGCCCAGTTGCAAAGGTATATACGATTAACAAGTTTGATACCTGAGATTTTGGAGTTGGTAGATAGAAAAAGCATGCCATTAATGACAGGTGTAGAGATTTCTTTTATCAGCAAAGATGTTCAGAAATACCTCTACGAGTACATTCATGAAAATGGCATGGTTAAATCCTACCAGGTAGCGGCGCTGCGGAAGTATCTGGAGAATGAGGATACGATCAGCCAGGCGGCGATGATCCGTCTTCTGAATGATAATCTTCCGGGAAAGACTCCGACACCGAAGATCACCTTTACGGAAAAGAGACTGCGGAAGTATTTTTCTCCGATCTACTCCACTTCCGATATGGAGAAGATCATGGTGCAGCTGTTGGAAAAATGGAAAGCAGAACAGGATGGTGACGCAGATGGAGTTTAATTACTATTACGGAAATCAGGCGGAACAATTTACAT
>JAIKYU010000038.1 GCA_024682835.1 Lachnospiraceae bacterium
TGCGTCCATTCCCGATCAGACCTACACGGGGGCTGCAATCAAGCCTGCGGTCAAGGTGTATGACGGCGTGAAGGTTGTTGACGCAAAGAACTATTCCGTGTCCTACAAAAAGAACGCCAAGGCCGGCACGGGTGAGGTGAGTGTCAAGTTTAAGGGAGAGATGAAACAGAAAGCGGGCAATAAGCCGATCGGCAACTATTTCAATATCGCACCGGCGGTTCTGGGAACCAATCTCCTGCTTCAGAACATGGGCGTCAAGTATAACGGAAAGCTTCAGAAACCGAAGCCCATTCTGCTGTGGGAGGCAACCGGGAAAAAACAGGCCTTCAGCGCGGCTAACTTTACCATCACCTATTGGGATGCGAACGACGAGGTGGTACAGGGTGTGAAGGATGAGGGCACTTATACCGTCGCATTTGACGCGAAGAGTGCGAATTTCACCGGGAGAGCGCAGGCGCAAATCACCGTAAAGAGCACGGATCTGGTGGAAAAAATGACCATTCAGACGATCACAAAGAAATATACCGTGCAGAACGGCAATCCTGTTTTCCCTGTCTACGGAACGGATTTCACGATCAAGCTGCCGAAGGGCTATACGGCGATTCCGGAGAAGCCGTTCGGATACGTGGATGATCGCGGGCCTGCTTTCAGGATGGTCTGCCTCGGAAACCGGACGCCCGGGAGAATGGCACTTGTCATTTCAGGCACCGGTGATACCTACGTCGGAACCAAGGTGGTGTATCTGACTGTTAAAAAGGGAAACTGAAGAACAGTGTATACCCCCCGGTAAGGCATTGAGGACGATACCGGATAAGCAAACAAACGGGCACGGAAATGCTGCTTGCATTTTCGTGCCCGTTGTGCTATGATCTTCGCCGTATGTAAGTCTGCGCAATGGGGCGTAAAGACCGTCTGGTTTTTACGCCCTTTATGCGTGTAACAATTGCTTTTAGAACAACAACAGGAGGAGGAAAACAAAATGTCTTACGTCGATGAAGTCTATGACTATGTGGTGACAAAGAATCCCGCGCAGCCGGAATTCCATCAGGCCGTCAAGGAGGTGCTCGAGTCTCTTCGTGTCGTGATTGAAGCGAATGAGGAGGAGTACCGCAAGGAAGCCCTGCTGGAGCGCCTGGTCACGCCAGAGCGCCAGATTCTGTTCCGTGTGCCCTGGGTGGATGACAAGGGACAGGTTCAGGTCAACAATGGCTTCCGCATTCAGTTTAATTCCGCGATCGGCCCCTATAAGGGCGGCCTTCGTTTCCATCCGTCCGTCAATCTGGGCATCATCAAGTTCCTCGGATTCGAGCAGATTTTCAAGAATTCGCTGACGGGTCTTCCGATCGGCGGCGGCAAGGGCGGCTCCGACTTTGATCCCAAGGGCAAGTCTGACCGCGAGGTGATGGCATTCTGCCAGAGCTTCATGACCGAGCTGTACCGTCACATCGGCGCGGACACCGATGTACCGGCCGGCGACATCGGCGTGGGCGGCCGCGAGATCGGCTTCCTGTACGGTCAGTACAAGCGCATCCGTGACATGTATGAGGGCGTGCTCACCGGCAAGGGCCTGACCTACGGTGGATCCCTGGCGCGTACCGAGGCGACCGGCTACGGTCTGCTGTATCTCACCAACGCCATGCTCAAGGCCAACGGCATCGACATCAAGGGCAAGACGGTCGTCGTGTCGGGCGCCGGCAACGTCGCGATCTATGCGATTCAGAAGGCACAGCAGCTGGGTGCAAAGGTGGTGACCTGCTGTGATTCCACGGGCTGGATCTACGATCCCGAGGGAATCGATGTGGAGCTGCTGCGTGAGGTGAAGGAGATCAAGCGCGCACGCCTGGATCAGTATGCGGCCAAGAGACCGAGCGCCCAGTACAAGGAAGGAAAGGGCGTCTGGACGGTCAAGTGCGACATCGCGCTTCCGTGCGCGACCCAGAACGAGCTGGATATTGAGGATGCCAAGACGCTTGTGGCCAACGGTGTTCAGGCCGTCTGCGAAGGTGCGAACATGCCCACCACCATCGAAGCTACCCAGTATTTCCAGCAGAACAAGGTGCTGTTTGTCTGCGGTAAGGCGGCCAATGCCGGCGGCGTGGCAACAAGCGCCCTGGAGATGAGCCAGAACTCCGAGCGTCTCTCCTGGAGCTTTGAGGAGGTTGATGCGAAGCTGAAGGGCATCATGGAAAACATCTTTAAGAACATCGACGAGGCTGCCAAGAAATACGGCAAGGAGGGCGATTATGTCGCCGGCGCCAATATCGCTGGCTTCTTAAAGGTTGCGGAGGCCATGAAGGCACAGGGAATCGTGTAAGCGCGGTTTTCCGGAATGATAAAACCGCGGGGGCCGGACGGCTCTCGCGGTTTTTTGCAACCATACGGACTATTATACTCGCGAACGAATTTAACCGCCCTCTCCCTTGATCATTTCAATGACCTTTTTCACGGTCTTCTGTTCGGCTTCAAAGGTGCCGCCGATGGCGAGATACTCCCCGGCGGAAAAGGTGCGCGCGATCTTGCAGTCGAGAGAGCACAGCTGGGATGAACCGCGGTCATAGAAGAAGAGCTTGAGTATATCGCCCTCATTGCAGGTGCGGGTCGGATGACAAAAAGAGAAAGCGATCCCGTTCAAGGAGATGTCCTTGACGATGATTTTCTGCATCTCGCCGGGCAAAATCGCCACGCCGGTGCAGGCATATTCCACGCGATCGTACTTTCTTTGTTCCATAACCCTTTTCTCCCCAACCTGCGGGGATAAATCTAGCATTTTAACATTCAATACAACATTTTACCCCGAAAGAAACAAACTTGCAACGAGAAATTTTCTTGACAAATGGTTTTGTTTCTTTGTATACTAACTGTATTAGTTGTGGTAGTACAGTTGGTGCGATGAAAGAGAGGCCTTATCATGACACTGATTGACTGGCGTGACGGGCGGCCGATTTACGAACAGATCGTTGAGAACATCAAGCGGCTGATCCTGATGGACGTGCTGCGACCGGGAGAACAGCTTCCTTCGGTTCGGAGCCTCGCGATGGAGAACGGAACAAATCCCAACACTGTACAGAAGGCCTACGCGGAGCTGGAACGGCAGGGATTTTCCTACACCGTGCGCGGTCGGGGGGTGTTTGTGGCGGACGCCGCTGCCTGCAGGGACAGGCGCCGGACGGAGCTTGTCGAGCATCTGACGGGGATTCTTGCGGAAGCGGCGGAGGTCGGACTCGACCCCGGAGAGCTGTGCCGGGAGGCCCTTTCCAGACAGGGGCAGCTGCCTGACGGCAACGGGGGCGCCGACCGCACATCGGAAACGGTTCTAAACGACTGCATCCCTGTTCAGGGGTCGTCAAGAGAGGGGGAAGCGGAATGATTTCGATCAGTCATCTGGAAAAGTCCTTTGGTAAAACAAAGGCCGTCAACGACGTGACGCTTTCCGTCAGAGAGGGAGAGGTGTTCGGGCTTGTCGGTACCAACGGTGCCGGAAAATCCACGCTGCTGCGCCTCCTGGCGGGGATTCTTGTGCCGGATGCGGGACAGATTCTCGCGGACGAGATGCCGGTATATGACAATCCGGAGATTAAGGAGAGGATGTTTTTCATACCGGATGATGCCTATTTCTTTCCGAACGCGACACCGAGGTCCATGCGGGACTACTATGCAGCCCTGTACAGGACGTTTGACGGGGAGCGTTTCGATGGTCTGATGGAGGGATTTCATCTGGATAAAAACCGCAGAATCGCAGAGTTTTCCAAGGGGATGAAGAAACAGCTGATGGTGATTCTTGCCATCTGCACCGGCGCGAAATATCTGCTCTGTGATGAGACCTTTGACGGACTGGATCCGGTGATGCGGCAGGGGGTTAAGAGTCTTTTCGCACAGGATATGGCCGATCTCGGACTGGTCCCGGTGATTGCTTCGCACAATCTGCGGGAGCTGGAGGATATCTGCGATCACGTGGGTCTGCTCCATGAGGGCGGTGTGCTGCTTTCGGAGGATCTTGCGGAAATGAAGCTGAATCTGCAAAAGGTTCAGGTGGTTTTCTCGTCTGAAGAGGACAGACAGACGGCCCTACAGGGGTTACAGGTGCTGCTCGAGGAAAAACGCGGGAGGCTTTACACCTACACGGTACGGGGGAACCGCGATGAGGTGGAAAGCCGGTTCAGAAGTGCAAATCCGGTTTTCTTTGAGATTTTAAAGCTCTCTCTGGAGGAGATTTTCATCAGTGAAACGGAGGTGGCAGGCTATGATGTCCGCAAATTCATTCTCGGATAACAGGAAAAGGGACATGGCGCATCAGGGTGGCAGCGCTGTACGGTTTTTCGGGGAGCAGCGCGCCATAACCGGCAGACGGCTGCCCCTTCTGGCGCTCTCGATCCTCATGTACTTTTTGTACGACGTGTTCGGCACGGTGATGGCCATCCAGCGGGAACGGGCGGCAGCGACTCCGGATGCGCTGCTTGCCGCGCAGACCTTTCCTTTGCGCGGGGCACAGATTGTATCAAGCTGGATGGGGCTTCGGAGCTCCGGTATGATCATCGCCCTGACCGGCGCCCTTTTGCTGGGGATACAGGGCTTTTCCTACCTGAATAGGGCGCAGACCGTCGATTTCTATGAGAGCAGGCCGGAGCGGCGGGGCGTGCGGTTTCGGAACATCGTGATCAACAGTGTGCTCATCTATGCCGTCCCTTCCATGATCGGGCTTTTCCTTTCGTTTTTCCTTGCGTTGATCAACGGCTGCGCCGCAGGCTGGCTCCTGGCGGAGATGCTGATAGCCTGGTGTCTGCAGAGCGCCATGTTCCTGGCGATGTACGCAATGAGCACAACGGCCTCCCTGCTCACCGGGACGACGGTGACAGCCGTGCTGATGAATGCGTTTTTCTTCGGCATCGAGGCACTGATCAGACTCACTGTCTACTATTACCGCTATGCTTTCTACGCGACCTTTGATGCGGGCGGGGACTCGGAGGTTTTTTCAACCTTCTTTACGCTGCCGCCCTGGCATTATGCCAACGGGCTTACCGCGTCACAGATCTATGACGTTCCGGCAGCTGCTTACGATTGGTCAGCCGTGCAGTCGGGGGTTCCGGCTGCCCTGCCGGGGCTGTTTGCCAATCTTTTGATTTTCTGTCTGGGTGTCATCGCCGCCTTTTTCATACACAGAGCCAGGAAAGCCGAATTTGCAGGAATGGCCGTGACCTACCGGGGCGTGGCGGTGTTTGTGAAATTCACCGCGGGAACGATGTTTTCTCTGGTCGGCGGTCTGTTTGTTTCCTGGATCTTCGGGCGCGGGAGCTCGGGTGAGCTGTCTGCCGCCATCCTCACCATTCTGGTCACGGTGGCCGTCGGATGTATGCTGCTGGAGGCTGTCTTTGCCTTCAATGTCAGGCAGGCATTCTATCGTTTCTGGCAGGCACCGGTGATTGCGGTGATAGCGCTGGCGATTCTCTTTGTCTACCGGACGGACGCGTTCGGCTATGACCGGTGGATCCCAGGGGAGGAGAGTGTGGAGAGCGCCTGGCTTCTGAACGATCAGAACGACAGTTCCTGGTATGATGAAAACGGAAACTGGACGACGCGCCGGAGCTATGTGGAAAAGAATATGGCATTGACTGATGTGGAGGACCTGCGCACTCTGGCGCGGATCGCGCAGGCGGAGCAGGTGCGTTTTGAGCACAGAAACCGGTATTTGCTCCCGGAGGATCAAACCGATGCGGACACAAGTGAGAGATTCGGATGGGACGTGACGCTTGGCTGGCGCCTGAAGAACAACAAGACAGTCTCGCGGCACATGCGCATTCCGGAAAGCATCGACAGCGCGCTGATGGACAGGATCATCGGGACTAAGGAATACACAGACGGTTACTATGTGCTTTCAAAGAGCGCGGAGGAAATCAGGCAGCGCGCTGCCCGGAATTATGCGGGGAGCCGGGCGGAGCTGTCGGTATCGACGGAGCACGGGGAGATCGCCGGAGACGGGCGTCTGGCTGATGGTTTCTACACGGTTTACAGGCAGGATCTGGCGGCACATTATGATTTTTCTCTTGCCTCCGGTGAAGCGCCGGTCGGGGTTGTGATGTTGCGCTCCGCCGGGCCGGGTCCATATTACGGCTATACCTATCCGCTGTTTGCGTGCTACACGGCGACCATCGGATATCTTTCTGAAAACGATCTCTGGAACGGGGGCTTCCTTTCTCCGGAGGAGCTTGATTCGGTACAGGTAAGCTATTCGGGTTATGTAAACGAAGCGCAGTCTGAGGACTGGGTCGGGACTTACGTGACAAAGCGGTTTACCGACAGGGAGGAGATCCGGGAAATTTTTGCCGCCTCCGTTCCGACCACCTTTGAATCTGTGTGGCGTAGACGGCGGACGCTGGAAAACACGAGGGCGGATTCCATGGGAACATGGGATGTGCAGGTCTGTTTTCAGCAGACTGCACAGCCTGATATAACAGGAGCTGCGGAGGCGGAACCTTTGACAACAACGACGCAGCGTGAATTCCTGCGCGACCGGGTCCCTGATTTTGTGAAAGAAATGACAGCGGAATAATGAAAAAGTATTGACACACTGGATTTGTGGGGTTATGATATGCATGTTATTGCCGTTAAACGATTAACGCAGCAATACGATCATCTTCATCATACTTCCTTTAAGAGAACGGCTGCGGAGGTGAATCCTTTGCAGCCGTCCCCTTATTCAGACAAAAACACGGTGCGTCAGTCTATCAACCAGTAAGATCGGTGAGGAGCGGTCATGAAGCATATAGTCACCTTGAAGGAAATCGCGGAAATCTGCAATGTATCAACGGCAACCGTCTCCAATGTCATCAACGGCAAATCCAAAACCAGCAAGGAGACGGCCGATCGGATCCGCGCGGTGATTGAGGAGACCGGCTACCGCACCAATGTGGTGGCCAGAGGGCTGCGCACGAGGCGCACCAATATGGTTGCTCTGATCGTGGAGGATGTCGCACAGTTTACCTCGCCGACTCTTGTCTCCGGCATCATGTCCCTGTGCGAGGAGCGCGGCTTCCGTGTGGTGCTCTACAATCTCCGGCTCTACGACCGCTGGTCGGACACCTGGTATGATCAGGAAGCGAAGTATCATTCCGTGCTGGATCCCGTCCTGCAGGGTGTTCTGGCTGCCGGCGCGGACGGTGTGATCTATCTTGCCGGACACGCCCGGATCATCCGGTGCTTTCCGGAGCATTTTCCCATCCCCGCGGTCATGTCCTATGCCTTTTCCGATTCCGTGCGGGTTCCTTCGGTTGTGATCGATGATGAAACGAGCACGCAGGAGGTTGTTTCCCACATCATCGACAGAGGACATCGAAGGATCGGATTTATCGGGGGAAGAGAGGACAACCTGCATACCAGGCTTCGACTGGATGGTTACCGGAGAGCGCTGCATGCTGCCGGCATCCCCTTCGATCCAGAGCTTATCTACTACGCAAGCTGGACCCGGGAATCCGGTTACGAGGGCGCGAAAGCGATTTGTGCAAGGAATGTCAGCTCGATCTTTGCCATCACCGATCGGATGGCGGGCGGCGTTTACGACTATCTGGAGGAAACGGGAAGAGTGGTCGGCAGGGATATCTCCGTGGCCGGATTTGACGATGAGAGCATCGCGGCGTTTTTCAGGCCGGCGCTCACCACAACGGCGCTTCCGCTTTATGAGATTGGCCGTGTATCGGCAGGACTCCTGATCGACCGGCTGGAAAAAGGAGCAGGAGAGATGCCGGCGCAGCCGCAGGTGATCCGCGTGCCCTGCTCCTTTATTGAACGCTCGTCGGTTGGGAGACACACCGCCTGATCCGCACGGCCTGATAGGGCTCTCCGTCCAGTATGATGCGGAAGTGTCCGCGGAAAATGCCCTGCGGACGGATTTCCATGCGCCAGGTGTCAAGAATTTCCACCTCATAATCCGTCGTATCATCCAGATAGAAATCTCGAAACAGCGGTCTGAGATAACTGAAATAGTAAATCCGGTATGACCCGTCCTCATCCCCGGAGGGCGCCGCGGCGATCGTGTCCCAGTAGCCGGGCAGCATGTGCAGGCCTTTTCCGCCCGGGGTTTCCTCGAGAATCCTTCTTAAGAATGCGATGCGGGGGGCGCTTTCTCCGTGAAGCGACCCGCCGTGCGACCACCAGAGAATCGCATGATCTACGTCTGATACATCCTGCAGCAATGTCTCCCCGTGGCCGATATAGCCGCCCCGCATGGTTGCTTCCCAGAAGCGGCGGACCAGTTCTTCTCCGGTGATATTGCCCCATCCGAGATCGAGGTTGCCTTCATAGAGCACCTCATCCCAGACCACGGGCTTTCGGTAGGTTTCCAGCAGTTCATCCGTGCGTTCCACGCTGTTGTAGCGGTTTGTTCCCTGGCAGCTGCAGTGGGTGACCCACGGACGGGTGAAGTCAAAAAACGCCGGGCCGTTGTGGACGGAGCAAAGCCTCCCGAAGGGGTCGGTATCTGAAATCAGCGCGCCGATCCGTTCCCAGTCCTCCCTGGTTTTTGAACGAATGTAATCGTATTCGTTGGCCAGTGACCACCAGACATTGCGACAGGCGGCATATCGCGCGACGACGTAGCGGACGTACCGGTCGTCATTTTCCGCGCCCATGCCGTCGAAGCCCCAGCGGTCGTAGGGGTGAAAGAGAATCAGATCCGCCTGGATGCCCATCTCCATCAACTGACGGATGCGCCGGTCAAAGCGCCGGAAGTGCCCGGGGGAGAGGTGTGTAAAATCCCAGTGATTGCCCTTTTTCTCCTCGGTGAACCGCTGCATGGTTGACCGGTTCAGGTCCGCGGTATCACAGGGACTGCCTTCAAACGGATAGGTGAGCGGTTCTGCGTAGTTGTAATCGTAATGCTTTGGGAAAATGCAGAAGCGGATCTTGTTAAAAGGTGCCGTGCGGAGCGTCCGCAGGGTCTCCTCCTGCAGCTCTTCCGGCTGGTGCACCCAGGCATAGCAGGTGGTGCCGAGGGAGTAGTAGGGCGTGCCGTCACGGTATCGGAAATGATGGGTGTCACACACGTCCACCGGACCGTGGTTGCCATCTTTCGCCGGCGTCACATGAAAGCTTCCGCGAACCGGCAGCGGGATGCTGTCCGAGAAATCGCCATGGATGGTGAAACGGTAGTCCCCCTCCTCATCCGGCATGAAACGGACGACATATTCCCCGTTTCCGTCGTAGAAGCCGTCTGTGCGGACCGTCTCCGAAGGACCGGAAAACTCGCCAGAGATGCGGCAGTCGGTGAAGGGATTGCCGTCTGTTTTTCCCGGGATCCGGATCTCGAAAACATCCCAGCGCTCTGTCACAGAGGGATATATGATTTTTTCCATGCCGCCTCCTTTGTTGAGCTGCCGTGATCCGTTACCGATCAGCGCTTTGCCGGAACTGATTTGTATGCGTGATCTGTTCAAAAATGCGAAGTTCGTCGTTGACAGTCAGAACCTGCGATAGTAGGATAAAATCAGTTGGTTTAACGATAAACCATTCACGGCGCAAAGTCAACGATTTGAAAAGGAGGGGGACGTATGCTGTACTATGTGTCTGCAGATGCTTCACGGGACGGAAACGGAAGCAGAAAGATGCCATTCAGGCGCATCGGTGATGCGGCACGGATTGCCGTGGCGGGAGACGAGGTCGTTGTCATGCCCGGCATTTACCGTGAGCAGGTCGTGCCGAAAAACGGCGGGACAGAGGAGGCACGGATCGTCTACCGCTCGGAAAAACCGCTTGGCGCCGTGATCACGGGGGCGGAGATCCTGACGGGCTGGGAGAAATACAAGGGCAAGGTCTGGACGGCCCGTGTCAACAACAGCCTGTTCGGCGATTACAACCCGTATAGCACACGGGTCTGCGGCGACTGGTATTTCGCGCCGACCATCCGTCACACGGGTTCGGTGTTTCTGAATGACCGCATGATGTATGAGGCGGACAGTCTGAAGGATTGCGTCAAAGGCGCGGCGGATCCCTATGCCTGGAATGATGAGGAATCGAAGTATAAATGGTACACCGAGCAGGATGGCGACGAAACCGTTCTCTACGCCAATTTTCAGGGACTGGATCCCAATAAGGAACGGGTGGAGATCAGTGTCCGCCGCAATTGTTTCATGCCTGCGGAGAACGAGCGCAACTACATCACAGTGAGCGGCTTCTGCATCTGCAAGGCCGCGACGACCTGGGCACCCCCGGCCGCCTATCAGGACGGCATGATCGGACCGCATTGGGCAAAGGGCTGGATCATTGAGGACTGTGAGATTTACGGGAGCCGCTGCTGCGGGATTTCCCTCGGTAAGTACCGCGACCCGGAAAACGACATGTATTTCTTTACGAAGCATGTCAAGAGTCCGACGCAGATGGAGCGCGATGCCGTTTGCCGCGGACAGTACCACGGCTGGCTGAAGGAACGGATCGGCTCCCATGTGATCCGCCGCTGCCATATCCATCACTGCGAGCAGACCGGCATTGTCGGACGCATGGGCGGTGTGTTCTCGACCATTGAGGACTGTGAGATTCATCATATCTGCAACTCTCAGCAGCTGGGCGGAGCCGAGACGGCGGGCATCAAGCTTCACGCCGCCATCGACGTGACGATCCGCCGCAACCATATCCATCACAGCATCATGGGCGTGTGGTGCGACTGGCAGGCTCAGGGCGCCAGAATCACGCAGAATCTCATGCATGACAATGTAAGACCCGAAGGGAAGGAGCAGGCTCCGGGGGCGATGTTCAACTGCGATGTGTTTATCGAGGTGGGGCACGGTCCCACGCTGATCGACAACAATCTGTTGCTTTCGCCTGTGTCCGTTACGATCCCCAGCGAGGGAATTGCCTGTGTGCACAATCTGATCCTGGGCAGCTTCAGTCTGATCAATTCCGGTGTAGACAGCGTGATCAACGGACAGCGCGAGCCCCGTTACACGCCGTATCACATCAGGCACCGCACCGAGGTCGCCGGCTTCATGACGATTCTTCACGGCGACGACCGCATCTACAACAATATTTTCATTCAGCAGGTTCCTGTCAAAGACAAAAAGAAGACCGCTGAGGCTGCGGATTACGAGGTGGTCGGAACGGCGCCGTTTGACATTTTTCCGACATACGGGGAGTGGAGCGATCAGTTTGATTTTGAAAAGAATCCCGACATGGGGAAGCTCGCCGAGGCTCATTTCGGACACCTTCCCGTCTGGGTGGACGGCAATGCCTATTTCTCCGGGGCGACGGTCAGCAGGCACGAGAAGCACGGTCTGGTGAATAAACGGGCAAAGGTGAAAGTGGAGCTTGTGGAGAAGGAGGGCAGCTATACGCTGAAGACAAATGCCTACTCCTTCCTGAAGGAATTCCGTGACCGGATCATCACGAGCGACACGCTGGGCTGCGCCTTTGAGCCGGAGCAGCGCTTCGAGAATCCGGACGGCACGGCCATCACCTTTGATTCGGATTATCTGGGCGCACACAGAGGTGTGGACGCGCTGCCGGGGCCCTTCGCGGCGGCACCCGGAGCGGATACGGTTCTTTGGGAGTGACGAAGGCGCGTCAGGACGTCTGACGGAAATAGCGGCAGTTCAAACAGGGAAAAGGAGGCAGGGCATGGCAAAGCTTACGATCAACGAGAACAAAAAGTGCGGCACGATCGCTCCGGAGATCTACGGTCATTTTTCCGAGCATCTCGGGCGCTGTATCTACGAGGGGGTCTATGTCGGTGAAAAATCCGACATTCCCAATGTGAACGGCATGCGCAGCGATGTCGTGGAGGCACTGAAGGAGATCCGCGTGCCGGTCTTAAGATGGCCGGGCGGATGCTTCGCGGACGAATATCACTGGATGGACGGCATCGGAGAGAAGCAGTCCAGGAAGAAACTGGTCAACACCCATTGGGGCGGAGTGACCGAGGACAACAGCTTCGGCACCCATGAGTACATGGAGCTGTGCAGACAGATTGGCTGCAAAACCTATGTGAACGGAAATCTCGGCAGCGGTACCGTCCGGGAGATGAGCGAATGGGTGGAGTACATGACCTTTTCCGGGGTATCGCCGATGGCAGATCTTCGGAAAAAGAACGGTCACGAGGAGCCCTGGGTGGTGGATTATTTCGGCGTCGGAAATGAAAACTGGGGCTGCGGAGGCAACATGACGGCGGAACATTATGCCAATGAGTACCGCCGTTATCAGACCTATGTGCGGCAGTTCAACAAGGAGCATCCGATCAGCAAGGTGGCATGCGGCCCCGGCACGGCAGATCCCTGGTGGACAAGGAAGCTTCTGGAAATCTGCTATGATCATGCGCCGGAGGACTCGCACGGCTTTATGGATCTGATGTCGATGCATTATTATGTTGTCCCCGGAACCTGGGAGCATAAGGGAGCCGCGACGGAGTACACGGATGAGGAGTGGTACCGCACCCTGCGCAAGTCGCTCTTTATGGACAGGCTGATCCGCGGACACGAGGCGGTGACGGATCAGTTTGATCCGGATAAGAAAATCGGGTTTGCCGTAGATGAGTGGGGCAACTGGTTTGATGTAGAAAAGGGAACGAATCCCGGCTTCCTCTACCAGCAGTCTACGGTGCGCGATGCGCTGGTTGCGGGCATTACGCTGAATATATTCAACAAGCACTGTGACCGGGTAAGAATGGCCTGTCTCGCGCAGACGATCAACGTGCTGCAGTCCGTCATTCTCACGGAGGGAGACCGCATGGTCAAAACCCCCACCTGGCATGTCCTGCATCAGTTCAGACATCATCAGGGCGGAGCGCTTCTTCAGAGCGGGCTGACCGGTGTCGAGGAGATCGGGATGGGAGAGGAGAAGGTGCCTGCGGTGACGGAGTCCGTATCGGAAAAGGACGGCGTCGTCACGCTGACGCTGAATCATCTGTCTCTGACGGATTCAGCCGATCTTTCGGTGCAGTTTGCCGACGACAGAAAGCGGGAAATCGTGGAGGCCAGTGTGGTAAAGAGCGACGATGTGCATGACTGCAACACCTTTGACGAACCCGGGGTGGTGGAAGAGAAAGCCTTTACGGATTACCGTATGGAGGGCAGGCAGATCGACGTCAGACTCCCTGCCGCAAGCGTTGTGCTGCTGCGTATAAAGTAAGGTTTTATAGGTTGACAAACAACGGGCACAGGTTTATAATTCGAACCAGTAAATCGTTTTACTTCGCAAACCGGTTTATCCATTCATCAGGGGTGACATATGAATAAAAAGAAACTCCGCGGTTACAGAGAATTCCTTTATGTTCTTCCATTCATCATTCTGGTGCTGATCTTTGCGTACTACCCGCTCTATGGGTGGACGTATGCGTTCTACGATTATAAACCGCCCAAGCCTTTGTCGGAGAGCCTTTTTGTCGGCTTCAAGTGGTTCCACTACATGGTCGACAATGAGATCAAACGCAAGCAGCTGTTCCAGGTGCTCTTAAACACCTTTGCGGTCAGCGGACTGAGCATGCTGTTCTCCTGGTTCCCGATGATGTTCGCGGTCTTTCTGAATGAGATCAAGTGCGAGCCGTACAAGAAGTTCGTTCAGACGGTAACCACGCTTCCCAACTTCATCAGCTGGGTTCTGGTTTATTCCATCGCCTTCTGCGTGTTCAACAGCACCGGTGTGGTGAATTCCCTCCTGACGGATTGGGGCGTGATCGACAAGCCTGTTATGTTCCTTCAGTCCTCCAAGCATATCTGGTTCAAGATGTGGCTGTGGCTGACCTGGAAAAACGCAGGCTGGGCCGCCATCATGTACATTGCGGCGATCACCGGCATTGATGAGGAGTTGATCGATGCCGCCAAGGTCGACGGCGCAAACCGCTGGAAGACGATCTGGCATATCACGATCCCCAGCATCCTGCCGACCTATCTGGTGCTTCTGTTCCTGAACATGGCCAATTTCCTTTCCAACGGCATGGAGCAGTTCTTCGTGTTCCAGAACTCCTTCAATAAGGATTACATTCAGGTTCTGGATCTGTACGTCTACAATCTGGCCATGGGCGGAGGCGGTTATTCCCTTGCCACGGCGATCGGCGTACTCAAGAGTCTGGTCAGTATCGTTCTGCTGTGTGTGATGAACGGTATATCCAAGCTTACAAGAGGGGAGGGCTTTATCTGATGGCAGCATCCGTTACTCCCGCGCAGAAAAAGAAGCGCAAAAAGCAGGATCCTGTCGACGTGGTCATGAGCGTCGTCACCTATATCGTGTATTCCTTTTTCGCCTTTGTGTGCGTATACCCGTTTTACTACATTTTCATCAACACCATCAGTTCCAATGATTTGAGCGCAAGAGGCAAGGTCACGTTCTGGCCCATGGAGATTCACTTTACCAACTATGTCAACGTGTCCCACATTCCTTCGCTTTTGGATGCCTTCCGCATTTCCCTTGCGAGAACGGTCATCGGGACGCTGCTCACGGTAGCGGCTTCTGCGTTTCTCGGCTACATGTTCTCCCGTGAGACCATGTGGAAGCGGAAGTTCTGGTATCGTCTGGTGGTCGCCACCATGTATTTCAACGCAGGCATCATTCCCTTCTTCATCACCATGAAGAATATCGGCCTCTACAACACCTTCTGGGTGTACATTCTTCCCACGGTCGTCGCTCCTTTCTACATCGTGCTGTGCAAGACGTTTGTGGAATCGGTTCCCAAGGAGCTGACGGATGCGGCGGAGCTCGACGGGGCGGGGACGCTTCGGACCTTTACCTCGGTCATCATCCCGGTGATCAAGCCGATTCTGGCCACCGTCGCCATATTCAGTGCGGTCGGACAGTGGAACTCGTTTCAGGACACGCTGCTTCTCGTCAGCGATCCCAAGCTGTCCACCCTTCAGTTCACGTTGTACCAATACATCAATCAGGCCAGTTCGCTGAAGGCGCTGGTCAACAGCACAGGCAATGCGGCTTCCCTGGCTGCTTCCCTTGCTCATGCCGCCACGGCCACGTCGATCCGCATGACGGTTACCATCGTCGTTGTGGCACCTATCCTTCTGGTGTATCCGATCTTCCAGAGGTATTTCGTCAAGGGCATTATGATCGGAGCGGTGAAAGGTTAGTTATGACCCGAGTGGTCTTGTAACTTAAATAAAAAAGGGAGGTACAAAATGAAAGCAAAAAAGATTGTTTCATTGTTTGCCGCAACCGCAATGGTAGTGGGAACACTGGCCGGCTGCGGCGGCGCGGCTTCACCCGCACCTGCAGCTGACGGCACGACCCCGGCAGCGGACTCCAACAAACCTGCGGCGGAGACACCCGCGGCGGATTCGGGCAGCGACACCGCGACGGCTGATGCCGCCGGTGCGGGAGATCTGATGGAGATCGAGATTTATGATGCGGCTGCCAACTATCAGGGTCTTCAGACCGGATGGTTCGAAAAGGTCGTCAAGGATCGTTTCAACCTCGATCTGAACATCATTGCCCCGCAGGTCGCCGGTGACGCGATCTATCAGACAAGGACGAGCTCCGGCAATCTCGGCGACATCGTTCTGCTGGATGCCGTGGACTTTGCCGACTGCGTCAAGGCAGGACTGATCAAGGACATCTCCGCAGACATCGGCAATTACAGCAACCTTGCCGGCTTCATGGATCAGATCAAGGTTTACAACAGCGGTCTGGAAGGAAATAACGGCGAGATTTTCGGCATTCCGACCCAGATGATGAACAGCTCACCGACTTCCTATTCGCAGGATGTTATCTACTCAAGCCCGCTGCTTCGCTGGGACTACTACTCCGAGCTCGGCAAGCCTGAAATCAAGGATCTGGACGGCCTGGTGGATGTCCTTGGACAGATGCAGGCAGCACATCCCACCAATGAGTCCGGAGATCCCTGCTATGCAGTTTCCCTGTGGCCTGACTGGGACGGCAATGACAACATGCTCGGTATCGCCAATGTAGTTCAGCTGACCACCTGGTACGGCGAGAAGATCAAGGATTCCGCCATTCTGAAGGCGGATGGAAAGACCTTTACGCCTATCACGGACAAGACCGCGACGTACTACAAGATGCTGAAGTTCCTGAACAAGCTCTATAAGGCAGGCCTTGTAGATCCCGATTCCGGCACGCAGGATTGGAATGCCGCATGTGCCAAGATGAGCGCCGGACAGGTCAACATGTTCTGGTACAGCTGGCAGGTCGGTTTCTGGAACAGCCAGGATCGCCTCAACGACGGAACAGCCATGATCTTTGTTCCGGTTGGTGATCAGAACTACTACGTGGATGCGGATCCTTACTACGGCAGCGGCCGTGTCTTCGGTGTCGGCTCCGGCGTCGATGATGCGAAGTATAAGAGAATCATGGATTTCCTTGACTGGTATGCTTCTCCTGAGGGACTTCAGTTTGAGCATGCCGGCATCGAGGGCTTCAACTATGAAGTCGGTGCTGACGGCAAGTTTACGGCCATCAATGACAACGCGCTGATGGACAACCTTCCGGTTCCCGAAGAGTACGGCGGAGCTGGCTACAGCGACGGCAACAACCAGATCAACGAGTGGATTGTCAGCGCGAATTCCATCAACCCCAACACGGGCGAGACCTATGCAAAGGATTACTGGTCTTCCTGGAAGGCAGCGACACTGACGCAGATGAAGAAGGATTGGGCGGAGAGATTCGGCGCTGCTGAGCCCGCTGAGTGGATGAAGAAGAACAACAAGCTCGTGATCAGCCCGAACGTCACGGTTCCGCTTGGCTCTGACACCGCTGACATCAGCGTGATCCGCAACCAGTGCAACGAGACGCTCTGCGACTACTCCTGGAAGATGATCTTCGCAGAGGACGACGCCTCCTTTGATTCCATGTGGGATGAGATGTCGGCGACCATGGACGGCACAGGCTTCCAGGATCTGTATGCGTTTGACTGCGCGAAGTGGCAGCCTCAGATCGATGCAAAGAACGCGCTTCAGTAAGAAGAGCATCTGCATCAGAACAGCATGACACAAAAGGATCCCCGGGTTTTCCCGGGGATCCTTTTTCAACGATTCATTGTACAATCCACGGATCTGTGATATGATATTTAAAGAATTTTCATAGGAGCAGATCATGGTTCAGGAACAGGATCATTCGGTTTTTCAGAGCCGTCTGGATGCCCGCTTCGGTGAGATGAAATGGCTGCACGGAGAGCGTTATCAGGGTGATGAACAGGCTTTCTCCCGTTATGTGCAGGCACTCTCAGATGCCTGGGATCATCGTTCGTCTGTGCTGAAGGCACGGGATGAAAGCGGGGACGGTACGCATGAGACGGTGGGCGATATGCCTTACCGTGAATCGAGAGATTATTCGGAACTTATCACGGATTTTCTGACTCTCTGTAATCAGGGGGTTGATATTGTGCGCTTTGATGCCGCCTACCTGCGGAGACTGACCGACAGTCTCGGCATTCATGAGGCGTGTGTCGAGCTGCGCATGATGCGGATGGCGGCAGAGATTGTATGCCCGTTTGTCATGCTCCTTGGGGAACCGGATCTGGAACCGGGGGATGCCGCCGTCTATTTCGGAGAGCCCTGGAAGCCAGCCTGTCATCTTCTGCGCAATATGCGCCTGCCTGCTTATCTGTGGCACACCGTGGCGGTGAGGGATGTCCGCCTGCTCAAGCATCTGCTGGGCAGCATGCAGACGCTGCCCAGATCCTTTCATTTCCTGAATGACCTGCAGTGCGGTGACGCTGTAGAATGGAAGCTGGATTTCGGGTTCCTGAAGCAGTACAGTATCGAAGAGGGAGCGCATTGCAGCTATCTGAACGATTATTTCATGGGCGTCTGGCCCGGAAGTGACGCGCGCGGGATGCTGGCACCGGATGGCCGCGGGATTCGAGGCTCGACAGCGGCACTCTGCGGAATACAGGGGGCGAAGCAGGAGGACGACGCGGATCGGCTGGAACGGGCCGTTCGCCTTTATGTTATGTTACATGCTTTCCTTTACACGCTGAGCGGTATTCCTTCTCTGCATGAAGAGGAGGAGGCGGCTTTTCTGATGGATCGGGGCAGGACTGTGCATGACAGGATTCGCCAGTTCGTGCAGCTTCGGGCAGCGCAGCGTGTTTTCGACAACCGTGCGGACGTGTGGCTGCTGGAGACCTGGAATGATCATGTGCTTGGGATCGGCCGCTACTACGAGGGACAGAAGCTTCTCGCCCTCTTCAATTTCAACGACAATATGGAAATAGCCTGGATCGATGAGCCGGAGCCCTATTCCGATCTGTTGACAGACGCTTTCCGCGAGGCAAAGGCAGTGGAGCTGCCTGCCTTCGGCTTTGCCTGGCTGGTCACGCAGTTTTAGCCCGACTGTGAAGTTCTTCGGCAGTCGGAGCGTCTTTTTCCTTTACCCGGGATTGAATGTCCATGCAGGATAATCTACAGGAACTGAATGAGGCACAGAGAAAGGCTGTCACCACGACAGAAGGCTTTGTGCGCGTGATCGCCGGAGCCGGCAGCGGCAAGACCCGGGCACTTTCACACCGGTTTGCCTGGCTCGTGGAGGAGCTGGGCATTCTGCCGGGGCATATCCTGTGCGTCACCTTTACCAACAAATCCGCAAATGAGATGCGGGCCCGCATCCACAGTCTCACCGGTGACAATGATACCGGCTACGTCAACACGTTTCATGGGTTCTGTGTGTCCGTTCTTCAGGAGGACAGTCACGCGGTCCAGTATCCGAAGAATTTCCTCGTGCTGGACAACGGCGATATTGATGACATGCTTAAGCGAATCTATGAGGAGCGCGGGCTGACCCTCCGGGAGATGACTTTTGCCCGGGCGAGGGATTTATTTGAAAACCGCAAGCTTTTCAAGGAACCGGATTACTATCTGGATATGATCGCCATGCCGCTTTCCGGACTGAAGGAGAAGTACGACCGCGCCACGAATCCGGAAGACATCCTGTTCTACGGTTATCTCTACGAGGAGAAGAAGTGCTTCGGTCTGGACTACAACGATCTCATTCTGTTTACGCTTCATATTTTCAGGGAGCATGAGGATATCCGCCTGAAGTGGCAGAAGCGTCTGGAATACATCATGATCGATGAGTTTCAGGACATAGACGGTCTGCAGCACCGGCTCATGGAGACCCTGTCCGGGTATCACCACAATCTCTTTATTGTCGGTGATCCGGATCAGACCATCTACACCTGGCGCGGAGCGGATGTCCGGTTTCTTCTGGATTTTGACAAAACCTTTCCCGGTGCGGCTACCGTGATGATGACGGAGAATTACCGCTCTACACCGCAGATTCTTGCCGTGGCCAATTCCCTCATCGGACGAAACGGAAGCAGGATCAAAAAGGATCTGCTTCCCACACTGCCGGACGGGGAGAGCGTGCTGTGCCATTTTGCGAATGACGCGGAGGCTGAGGCGGACTGGGTCACCGGGGAAATGCTGGTCAGGAAGGGAGAAGGAGCAAACTGGCGGGATATGGCGGTTCTTTACCGGGCGCATTATGTTTCCCGGACGTTGGAGGAGGCGCTGATCAAAGAAAACATCCCCTATGTCATCACCTCCGGAGTGCCCTTCTTTTCGCGGATGGAGATAAAGGATGCGCTCTGCTATCTTCGAATGATTGTCTACCAGGACGATCTGTCCTTCCGCCGGGTGGTCAATGTGCCGAAGCGCAATCTTGGCAATCGCAGGCTGCGTTTTCTGGAGGAGTATGCGGAGGAACACAAGGTGTCTCTCTATGAAGCTCTGCGGAGCAATCTGGAGGATCCGCTGTTTAAACGGACCGGCGCTCAGGGCTTTGTCGATCTGATCGGCCGCTTTGCAGATGCTTATCACGATGCGGACACGCCCGCTTCCGAGGTGCTGGCAAAAATTCTGGATGAGAGCGGTTATGAGGAGATGCTGCGTACGGAGGGAGCGCAGGAGCGCCTGGACAATCTGGCGGAGCTTAAGCAATCCGTCTATGAGTATGAGAATACCTGCGGTGAGGAGGCGCATCTGGAGGATTATCTGCGGCATGTTGCTCTTTTCACCAATGCGGATGCCGCGTCCGACTCGGCGGACAAGGTGCGGCTGATGACCGTGCACGCGGCCAAGGGGCTGGAGTTTCCCTATGTGTTTCTGGTCGGGCTGAACGAGGGGATCTTTCCTTCCCGCAAGGTGCACACGGCGGAGAGCATGGAGGAGGAGCGCCGTCTCGCGTTTGTGGCGATCACGCGTGCCAGGAGGCGTCTGTATCTCTCTGAGGCCGGCGGGATGGGCTTTGAGGGAATTCCCCGGTATCCTTCCCGGTTTCTGATGGAGATAGATCCCGCGCTGCTGGAATTCACGGCGCAGCCGGATGAGCAGATGCTTCGTATGGCGCGGGATTTCATCGAGCGAGACCGGCGATCGTTCCTTCCTCCATCGGAGGAACTCTTTCAAAAGGGGGAGAGGGTGGTTCATGGTGTGTTCGGGCCGGGGGTCATCGAGGAGGTCGACACCGATGACAAGTGCTACCTCATTCAGTTTGACCGTCTCGATACGCCGAGACGCATCACCTTCCGGGTAAAGCTGTCACGGGAATCCGGGTGAGAGCGGAAAAGTCTCTACAGGAAATATCGGATCATACCCCGTCGGAATTGAAGAGCACCTTCAGAATCCCTTCCGTATTCAGGTCCGTCCACCCGGTCTCGACCGTGTGAACACCGTAAAGATTCTTTGATGCGTAAAAGTCGTCCTCTGTGATCGGCGTTTTTGTTCCGTCCCGGAGAACATGATAAAACCGGTCCGGTTCATATCCGTCAATATCTACATCATATTCAAAACGATCCATCTCCTCCAACGACGATCCCTTTAGCCGATGATACTCGATGCTGCCTGTTCCGCCTTCCCCCCAGAACCATTCCAGCACGCCGTCGTCGCTTTGCTGGTTAAACCGGCAGAGGCTTGCTTCATTCCAGGTGTCAGCCGGCACCAACAGGCTGATCTCTTCGCACGTCTTTGTCACCAGAAGCTCCTGCCGTCCATCACCATCCAGATCCCGCAGCATGAATCGTCCATTCCCGATCGGGTCATGGTAAGACATCGCATCCATCCCTTCCACAATCATACAGGCGGGATCAACAATATGCTGAGCAAGCAGACTTGCGTAGGCAAGCTTTCGATCATCCGTATCTCCGCCGCATACCTTCAGAAGAGAAAGAAAAACTTCGGATTTATCCAGAAAATCGATTTTGGCCGCATCTTCACCTGCTTTCCTGCGCTCCTCTTCCATCATTGCGGTTCCGGAGATTCCCGTATCACTGTTGGTCAACCAGTCTCCGTCCTTCAGCCCGGCCACATAGCAGGACTCTCCCTGGGCATTGTAACTGACCAGCAGATTTTTCCGGGGCACATACCAGATCCCATCCGGACCGCCATCAATCCACCTCGTCCGTATCAGTCCGTTTCGGCATGCAAGGAGTTCGTATCCGGCGTTTTCCGAATCCGTTTCCGAGGTTTGGTCCAGAATCAGCTCCGGCACCTCATCATCATCGACATCAATCAGCGCAGCATGATGACAGGAGGAGATATCATATTTCTCAACATCAGTAAAGCGGGCCAGGTATTCCTCTGCCCATTCCGGATCCGCGGTCTCTCGATTGACATCTCCCGCGGCAGCGGAAAGATAGGCGAGCATGTTTTTCTTTGAACGGTATTCCTCGTGCGGCGCATCCAGATCGATCATGTCCTCCGTGTCCCACTGGATCATCCGTTTCAGTTCCTGATCGTATTCCTCCGTGGAGACGGTTTTTCCGTTTACAACCGGGTCATCAAAAACCGTCATGCCATCCGCATCCGTCCGGATCATGCCTTCCGCATCCAGCAGTGCCTCATATCCGCCGCTCCAGACGGTCTTGATGCTCGTCCCGTCAATGTCATAAACCGTATTCCATTCCCCGGCGCCGAATGCGCTCTGCCACTCGATCAGCGTTCCTGTCTTCTCCCTGAACCAGATGCTCCTGCTATAGGTCCCCAGCGGCCAGCGGCCATCCTCCATGCAGCAGACTGCCTTTCCTTCCGAATCGATCGTATAGATCGTGAAATAATAGTCGCTGTTCAGCATGACCAGCTGCGGATAGTCCGTATCATCCATTGGGAACAGGCCAAACTCCTGATAATCATCCTCCTCTCCCAAAGCATTGATCGCGTCCAGATACGCCTGTGCAACTTCACGGGAAAGCCCTGAAGCAGTAGTCGCCTCCTCATGGTTGATGTCGGCTTCCGGCAGCGGTTCTTCCGTTTTCTCTGTTTTCTCTGCCGTGTCGTCAGGCGCGTTCTTTGTATCGTCAACTGTCGCGGCTGTCTCCGCGATGTCGGGGGACTGCGCTCTGCCACAGGAAGCGAGCATCAATACCGTCAGAAGAAAGGAGAGTGTACTTACCCTACGCCTCTTTCCTGTTCCTGACGCGGCGCCGCCGGCACAGATCCTTTTGCTTTCGTCGCGCTCAGGCGCTTTATGCCAAATCTTCATGTCTGATCTCCTTATGAACCCATGGAATGGAAAACTCTGATCGATCAATATCAATCATACATCTTATCCATCTGATTGTCGATCAACTGCCCATACGGTTCTGCGTGGAGTCGCATGGAATCCGAAAAGGAAACAACGGGAGAATCGCTCTCATGGACGAATCGGTGGCACGAACCAGAAGGATGCGAAACATCCGTGAGTTACGAATCGAAACCAGAAGGGTTGCTTTTTCAATTGTATGCCAATATACTGAAACTGTTCATAGATGGCGCGCATCTGGGAGCAGGGTTTTTGATAAGAAGGACGAACAGATTCCGGAACTGCGGAAGGTGTATCTACTTTGATCGAAAACCCACGATACATGACAAAGGCGATCATAAAACACTGTAGAGCAGTATTGAACAGACATCCTGCCACGCGGTGAAGAAGATCGTCATGGATGTTTACGGAGGTGCCACATATGAACGGAGAAACAAATCTGAAGCAGATCTTTGACGGGATGGAGGGCATTCGCCTGAAGGAGAAACACGGCGGAATGTTTCGTTTCCCCCTACATCTCACCCAACAGTTGAGTGAAACACCGATCGAATCTCTAGATCTCGGCGTGCGGTCCTATCATTGCCTGAAGCGGGCGGGATATGACCGGATCGGTGAGCTCGCTGAGGCAATCGCAGGCGGCAAAAGCCTGAAAACGGTCAGAAACTGCGGGGCAAAGAGTGTTGCGGAGATCATGGAAAAACTCTTTCTTTATCAGTATTATTCCCTGAAGCCGGAGAGGAGAGAGCAATACCTTCTGGAGGTGATTGCGATGAATGTGAAGAAATACCCTGATCCTGCGGAAAGTGAGGTGTGATGACTTCCGGCGGGCAATCGGATTTTATGGAGAATGATAAGGCAAGCGTTCGCAGGAAGATGCTGCAGAAAAGAAGGATTCAGAGAGTCCTTGATCTTGTGCTTGCATTTCTCGGTGCTGTCATTATCATATGGGGAATTCAAATCGTAGGGGCTATCATCCTCGTATGGTCATTGAATCGCTTCATGGAGAGTTTCAGACCGCTGAAAATTGTATAGTTCATTTCATACATCAAACAACGATCTTGTACTTCCTGTAGAGACTTTTCCGCTCTTCGCTCGTTCCGTTCAGCGCAGCGGAAAAGTCTTCGCTGTTCGGCGGAACCGCTCTCAGGAGTCTTGCCAGTCTGTCCTCTCCGAGAGGTATGCCTTGTTCCAGTCCTTGTTCTAGTCCTTGTTCCAGACCTTCTTTCCGGCCTTCCTCTATACCTTCCTTCCGGCCTTCCTATTTTCCATCTTCACGGACTGCCCACTCCCAGCCCTCTTCATCAAATTCTGTCAACAGCATACGCTTCGCCTCCCTTCGCAGCTTCTGCAGATAATCTGCCAGATAGCCTTCCTTAATGCAGCGTTCTACTGCCATATCAACTGCTTGATCATCTGAATAACCCTGTCTTTTATATTCACGAATATACTGAATCAGCGTCGCATACCCCTTCAGCTCCGGGCATTTTTCCATAAGTTCCCGATTCTTTCCGGCGTTGATGTTCAGCATATGTGCTGTCCACTCATAGCCGTCCGTCGGGCGTAAAAATGCATCCGATAACCGCAGATTCATTTTTTCAGGGCATTCTCTTTCACCGTTATATAGTACATAGTACGCCGGTTCCGGGATTTTTACAAGGGTTCTATCACGTGCTGATCCGCGGAGGGATCATGTGCGTTACGTTTATAGCGGCTCATCCTCGTGGGTGCCCTGCAGCCCGTTCCTGCGAGCGATTCACTCGCTCGCTGCTCCGCTACGGATTCCATGCGCCGCCCGAATGTGCCGTCCGCGAGCGGAACTCGCTGGGTTATGGCTATGTTTAAGTTTATGAAACCGTCCGCTCAGACACGCTCTCGGACGGCACGGCATCTGCATGGAATCCGGCGGAGCCAGCGAATTGCTTGCTCATCGTCACAGGATTCGGACTGCAGGGCACCCGTCGGATGAGCCGGTGCTTCGCACGAATACGCGGAGGGAACCATCGTCGATACAGGATCTCCTGATCAGGTGTGGCTTTTGTAAATCTCGCGAACATTTTGAATCACGAACCATCCCACGAACGATGCCATGAATCGTACGGAATTATCCTTGACAGGTCTGTTTTGATGTTGTATTTTATGTATTAGGTATAGTAATACAAAAGATGCAATGAAAGCAAACAAACGGAGGCTTGTCATTATGGAAAGAAAGATAGAGAAAAGACAGATCATTATATATCTGATCGTGGCATTCGTGCCGGCTTGGATCGTTCAGGTCATAGCAAGTCATTTTGCGCTTCAGGGGATATCAGGCAGGACCACATTCCAGCTCATGATAGCAGGCAGTATGTATATACCTTTTCTGGCTGTACTTACAGCGAGGATACCTCTTGCGGGTATGGGCTGGATGCCGCATCTGAAGGGTAAGGTGCGCTGGATATTCTTCTCGCTCTGGGTCCCGGCACTGCTGGCACTTGCAGG
>JAIKYU010000042.1 GCA_024682835.1 Lachnospiraceae bacterium
CCACAGCTTCAACCGCGCGGCCGCAGTGCTGTCGAACAGTCAGCCCAACATATCGCGTTCCATCTCCAATCTGGAGGCGCAGCTCCACTGCAAGCTGTTTAAGCGTTCCTCCACCGGCGTCACCCTGACGGAGGCCGGCGAGAAGCTGTTTACTCATGTAGAAGCGGCCTACCGGCATCTGTCCGCCGGAGAAGAGGCCATTGCCGCCGCAACAGATCTAAAACAGGACATCCTGACGATCGGCATCTCCGTCGGCCTTACACAGATGGTCATGCATGACATGATCATCCCCGTCATACACGCCTTTCATAAGGCATACCCCGGGGTGAAGCTCAAGATCCTGCACGCTTCTTCTTTTTCTCTGATGTCGGAGATCGCCGAAAACCTGATGGACGCGGCCTTTGTCACCACGCCTGTGAGCAATGCCGGAAAGAAAGCTTACCACGAAAAGCTGATGTTTTCCTACCATGACATTGTGATCGCCGGGCCGCAGTACCGTCCCCTCGCCGGCAGAGAGGTGCATCTTGCCGAGCTGGCGGACTACCCGATCATCAGCCTGCGCAACGGCACGGAAACCTACGAGCTCTACAGGAACTTTTTCGCCGATCACGGGCTTGTGTATACTCCCGCGGTTGAGACGGTAAGTACCGGGCAGACGCTGATCTATACGATCGAAGATCTGGGCGTGGGCATGATCCATCCCAAAGATGCGGCACAGGCGCTAAAGGAAAAGTCGGTGTTTCAGGTGAACCTGAAGGAAAAACCACCAAAGCGCTATGTTGCCATGATTCGGAACAACAAGGAAAAGAAGGCTGCCATTGTTCTTGAGCAGATGCTTGAAACCGTAAGTGAGGGGAAATGATGGAACTGTATAACGGGAGACCTGACCACACAGAAAACCGGCTGTCGAGGGAAGTGCGTACCTATGATTTCCTGGACAGCCTTGGCATTGCGTATCAGAGAACAGATCATGCGCCGGCCGACAACATGCAGGCCTGCAACGAGATCGATGCCGTGCTTGATGTCGTCATCTGTAAGAATCTGTTCCTCTGCAATCGCCAGAGGACGAGCTTTTATCTGCTCATGATGCCCGGGGACAAGAAGTTCAAGACAAAGGAACTGTCTGCGCAGATAAACTCCGCCAGACTATCCTTCGCAGAACCGGAGGACATGCTGAAATATCTCGACATTGAGCCCGGCGCCGTCAGTATCATGGGATTGATGAACGATAAGGATCACGTCGTCCGGCTTCTGATCGATGAGGATGTGCTGAAGGGCGAATACCTTGGCTGTCATCCGTGCGTGTGCACATCAAGCCTGAAGATGAAAACAGCAGACGTCATTGAGAAATTTCTTCCCGCGACGGGACATGATTATCAAACCGTCCACCTGGTGGGCGAGTGATGCGCATCGCGTTGCACCAGCCGGAGATTCCGGCAAATACGGGGAATATCGGCCGCACCTGTGTGGCGGTCGGCGTGGGCCTGGATCTGATCGAGCCGCTGGGGTTCCGCCTGTCGGAAAAGGAGCTCCGCCGGGCGGGCATGGATTACTGGGCGCAGCTTGACGTGCGCAGGCACCTGAATTTTGAAATCTTTTCACAGACGTTCCGGCAGGAGCACCCCGCGGGGTGCATCTGGATGGCGACCACCAAGGCGGAGCGGACCTACGCCGATGTGACCTACGGCCCGGAGGACTGCATCCTCTTCGGTAAGGAGAGTGCCGGGATTCCCGAGGAGATCCTCGTCGATCACAGACAGGACTGCATCCGCATCCCGATGGGCAGCGACATCCGCTCCCTCAATCTCTCCAACGCCGTCGCGATCATTCTCTACGAGGCGTTACGACAGCAGGGCTTCCCGGGGCTTACCGGAGCCGGAGAGCTGCACCGGCTGTCGTGGAAGGAATGAGGGTCCGCGCGTCACTGTTCTGTCACCTCATATTCCTGTTTTCAGTCATGCTCGTGCATATATCTGAGCCAGAAACTCCTTTTCATTATTATGTGTGATCACGTTTGGCAAAAGGATATTCCGTCGTCTTACAACATGCCGTAATTATTACGGATTCGAGTAACGCATCTGTTAATTGACTTGATCTCCGGATAATAGTATAATCAAATCCGAAACAGTTCCTGTAAAAATTACGTATGACTTAACACAGGCAAGCAATCAACAGATACAGAAATGGTGAATCCACATGGATTTCGAAACCCGATTCCGTCTGGAATACAACAGGCGGGAGATAGAAAAAAGGGTCCGGAACTTTTCGGCGGCAGCTCTCGGATATGATGCGTCCATTCTGTCCTACATCACGGATAGGAACGGAAAGATCTCTGATCGTGCGATAGACGCGTTCATCAGGGAGCTCCTCTCCGGCGGTAAATGGGACGTCGATGGCATATCAATCGAAAATGAGCATATCCTTTCCGAAGAGGATGAGCGCTTCTTTGGCGCGTTCTTCTATTGCAGCATCCGTTGCTACGCCAATGATCTGATGAGCAGATACGCAATCTACGAGCCATTTGAAGCCTGCACGACATTCAGACACATCCTGGACAAGGCCGCATTGGCACAGCGTGACATCCGCTTCCGTTCTTACGAGGCCTTACTAAAGAACGAGTATCACAACCTGGTCACGCAAAGTAAAAACGGCGAGAATACGGAGTTCTACCCCCTTTCTGGCTTCTTTGCCACGATGGATCATTGCTATTGCTTTATCACCGGCAACAGTATCG
>JAIKYU010000134.1 GCA_024682835.1 Lachnospiraceae bacterium
CGCGGTGACCTTTCCGCTTTTTACCGTTACGGTAGCAGTACTGCCCGGAATCATGCCAAGAACGAAACCGGATTTTGATACCTTCACCCCTTTCCCATTCACGGAAAAGACGAGATTTCCGGCAATCGTGTTATCCTTTGTTCCGGTTACCGCAAGCAGTTTTCCTTCACCCGCCGCAAGCTCCATGGACGATTCTGCAAACTTCAGTTCCGTTACCGGTTTTCTGACGATCACTTTCGTTGCTGCCTGCGTGGTATGGCCTTTTCCATCCTTCATTGTCCACAGGATCCACGTTGCACCGGCATCCAGAGGGGTGACCGCAACCCGTGCCTTCGATGCTTTGGTGCGATCCGTTTTATTGTATACCGGCTCCCCGACAGCACACACGCCGTTAGTTAGAACCTTATACTGGATATTTCTTCCCTCCGCCCGCAGATTTGCCGGAATGCTGATCGTGACCGTTTTGTCCGCGGCCCCGACCGTCGCCGTGATCTGTTTTGTTGCAGTAATTCCGTATTTTTTCTTTCCATCCTTGATGACGGTATTTTGGTAGGTCTTCCCGTCCACTTTGATATGAAACTCTGCCGACGAGCCGCCATAGGTCGCCGTGATGACTGCGGTTCCCGCCTTCTTTGCCGTGACAACTCCGTTTTTCAGGGTGACACAATTTTTGGGGGACGCGCTGTCAAGCGTCCACCTGATCCCATAGATATACCGGCTGGTGCTGCTGACACCAAGCCTTCTGCTCTCCCCGGGGATCAACGTGAAATCCGTTTTTCCTGCTTCAAGCACAATGGTTTCGTTGACCACTTCAGGAATCCAGTGTGCATATAACACCTTGATCTGATTATCCTTCACCAGGGTGCCAGATGTGATTTGCGTGCCGCCCTCCCTTTCCGCAAACCATCCGACAAAGGAATGACCTTTCCGCTCCGGAACAGGGAGATCTCCGTATTTTTCTCCGATGATAAACCGCTGTCTCACCGGCAGCACATATCCCCCGTTCGCGTCAAAAGTGATCTCTGTTTCCTTCGCCGGATCCGGGATCAGGATATCCAGCTCGGCGGGTGCCATCATGCTGTTTCCCAGGGAATCCGTTGCCATCAGCGTAGCCTTGTGCGCGCCGGGGGTAAGCGGATCCTTCACCGGATACCGGATGGCTGCTGTTTCCGCGTCGTAGTACTGGTCATAGTTTGCGAGATTAACCACTTCCTCCCCGTCGATCTTTAATGAAAATTCACGAAAACCGCTCATTTCATCAAGGCCCGCGACAATCACCGGCGGATTGCTGTCATCCACTGTCGCGAACACACGCACAACGGGCGCCGTCTGATCGATGGCCAGGATATACTGTCCCTCCTCTGTAATCGCCAGCGTAACCGTTCTGTTTACCGGATCCACCGTACCTCCAAGATAAATATAACCGAGCTTATCCTGTGAATACCTGTAGATGGCCAATGCGGGCGCATCTTCTTCCGAAGCGCCTGCTGCTTTGAGCATCTCATCCGTATACTCCATAATAAGCGTGAGCGACTCTCCGCCCCAGTCAGAAACAGCCTGCCCGTTTTCATCTGTGAGATAAACCAGATAGGGCTCTCCGACGGTGGAAGCAATACGCTCCTTTTCCTGACCGTTTCCGGATTCATCCGATATTTCGATCCCGGAATACGTGCAGATTTCATAGGAGGTGGATAAAGCCGAAGAAGCATCCGCTCCCAGTGCATTTGTTGCTGTATCGTTTGTCAGCCTGATCACATGGGCTGCCCAGCTGCTCGTGGTATTATATACAGCCGCGAAGCCGTTCTTTATGTTCTCGCCCGCCTGCGCCACGACATCCTTGGCCTTCTCTACGACAAAATTCGCAAGGCTGGCGATCGGCTCGGTCAGAACAGTCAGAATATCCGTTTTTGATTCCGCAATCCTGCTTTCTACGATTTCGCTGTCACACACATTCCTCTTGATCTCGACCCGTTCATCCTTTTCCTCATCATAGTTATAGGTTCCGCCGTCAATATCATACGACTCTTCATAAACGCCCTTCAGGCCGATCCCTGCTTCCAGGCCCACACCGGCTTTCAGTCCAAGACTAAGCGGGATATTTACCGTGGCTTTTTCCGTATAGGTATCGCTGAAGGTCGCCTGTGCCGTCTTGCACTGCTCGATCTCACGGATGTCATCCTTCGACAAACCGCCGATGAAGCTCTCGTAGAAATTCCCGACGGCCGGAACCTGACCGGCGACGATCCGGGCACTCTGTTCATCATAGACCACCTGATGGGAGAGCTCACTGTGCCTGTCAACCAGATCTATCCCGCCTATTCCGCCATCCTGATAAACCGTCCCTCCGTACGTGATTTTCGTGATGTTATTCACCGTCTTTTTCGTATCATAAAGACTGTTGATTTTGCCGCTTACGGAAACATCGGTCACATGCTCATCGGAGAGGTTCGGGCCAAAGAATCCCGTTTCAAAGCTGACCGGAGATTCCTTAAAGCCTTTGATGGAAACATTGAACATATTCACGGAAGCATTTCGCGTATAGCTCTTTTTCTTTGTGAACACCGGACCGTTCGAGCCGCTTTTGTCCCGGGAGGCCTCAAATGTGAGCACGCCGCCGGTTTCTGCCGCCATAACGGAAGCTTCCGCTTTGATATTGCCGGAGCCCGCACTGACAGTCAGAAAATCAATGCCGCCCTTTCCCTCCAGGGAAACCTTGCTCCCGATCACATCCGATGCGCCCTCATATCCCAGCAGTTCCAAAAGGCGCATCAAATACACGTCACCGGAGGATTCCGCGGCACCGCAAAGAAGGAATCGTCCGATATTCAAGGCATTGGCGGGATCGGACGGATCATAGTTTTTGATTTTGATTCCGCTGGAAACCTGCTGTCCCACCCCGGCGCTTCCGCTGACCTCAAGGGCCTTTATTTCAACGGCATCATTCAAAGCCTCTGCCTTCGGACCGATACTGCCCTTCACGCCCACTTTTTTATCGTATTTCTGTGAAATATTCAGATTGCGCTGTCCCTGCTCATAGGAATTCACCAGTTCCATCGTGGCAGCCGCAGAGCCGGTTGCACTGACACCGCCAAGGGATGCCTCCGCTTCAGCGGGGCCGATGCTGCCGCCCACACCGGCGCCCAGCTCGGCCGTTCCGCTCACATCCATTTTCGCATTCCATTTCTGCGAAAAAGCGAGATCACTTACCTGTATCTGATTGATAGAAACGATCGCGATCTCTTTCCCGGACTGGTTTCTTAACACCGCCGAAAAGGTGTGTTTGTTCTGACCGGACTCCGAAAACGTATAGGTGTCAGAAAGCACGTCCACACAGCCATCCCGGTCAACCCTCACTTTGTTTTCACCTGCCGCGGAGAAATAGGTAAGCAGCTCACCCGGCTCGGCGATGGGCATCCCTGTTTCGTCAATCAGATGCACATGGAAGACGGCCTTTCCGGAGTAGTTGATGTTGATCGGATCATTGTCGGCATACGTCACCACATGGGGATCCGGCACCTTGAAAAAAGCCTTGATCTCATGATTCGCTGCTACATTTCTGAACACATAATTCGAGACGCCTCCGACGCTCGTGCCATCCACCTCCACATCGGAAATCATGTAGCCCTTATCCGGACAGATATCAAAGGACTGGTTCTCTCCCTGCTGGACATAAACGCCGACCTCGGGTTTGATCGCACCGCCATCGGCGCTTTGTGCATGGATTGTGAAAACCTCCCGGTCCGCACCGGATTTTGACAGCGTCAATCCGGAGTAGCCGCCTGTCGATCCGCTCATAGTCCTCGCGCCGGTATTCACTTTACCGTTTACGGACAGGATGTGATAGGTCGGCGGATGCTCAATCCAGTCCACGCCGTTCAGATTCAGTTTGTGGCCGGCAAAATCATAGGTGCCCTTCATGGTGTAGCTGCCGGTAGGCACCCCCGGATTATCGGGATGCTCGGAAAAATCAAACCTGCCCTCCACCTTGCCGTCCAGGGTGATCTGCAATATGGACAATTTCAACGCCGTTTTTCCCTGACTGGCAAAATAAAAGCCATCCCAGGAACCAAGCAGAACCTTGACCTGTTCGATGTTTGAATAGTTCTTCCATTCGCTGTCCGATGTTTTGGTCAGTTCCAGTCCGGAATAGCCGCCCGTTTTACCGGTCATTTTCCGGTTTTCGGGATCGACACTTGCCTGAATCGACAGAAAATCCCATGTGCCCGGTCTGTCAATCCAGGCATCCCCATTGAGAGACAATGCATGACTGTCAAAGTGGTAGCTTCCCTTCATCCTGTAACTGCCGCTTGGCGTACCGGGATTGTCCGGATGCTCCGAGAAGGAGAATACTGCCGTCACGGATCCATCCAACAGGACATCGTCGATGGCCAGCTGCAGCTTCATGATGCCCTGGCTGTTATAATATACACCATCCCAACTGCCCAATAACGCCCTGCACTGTGCTGCGTTTGAACCGTCCGGATCCGTATCGGACAAATCCGTCCCCAGCGCACTCAGCTCTGAGAATTCATCCTCTTCATACAGGGAAAGAGGTTCCGCGGATGACGCAAACGCTTTTTCCGGATGACAGGAAACCGTAAGCAAAAAGCAGAAAAGTGCAAACAGAGCCTTCCATCCGATCGCTCCCTGTTTTCTGCCGGAAGCTCTTTCCCTTTGTTCCGCGGATTTCCGTGACATTTCTTTCATAGACTTCTTTTCCTCCATCTTTTTCTAACAATTTACCTGACAGTTTATACTCGCGAACGAAATGAACTGCCGAATTCTATTTATCTCACCCTATAAGGGATGTGAAAATCCAAGCCGCTAAAGCAGCATGACTTTCATCACGCGGAATATGCAGCTTCAGGAGCTCGTAAGAGGTCTTTGTACAATCCTGAATCTGACCGTTCTGTTCCCGCTGTACGCATTGATTCCTTTAAGAAGCACCGTGGCGCTCCCTCTCTCCACATTGTTAAAACAGCCGATCATTTCATAATCCTCCCCCTCTGTCAGTCCGTCGAGCCGTACCACAGGCATGACGGGCTCCCCGGTGTAGATCTGATCCGGGATTTTGAAAGCCTTCGGCTTCCCGATATCCTTCATCTGCTGCCTGATGAAATAACTTGTCGAAGCATCGCCCTCATACCGTCCGCTGGACCCCGGCCACACCTGAACGATTATTTCATCCTCGGGCTTCACCAGATTTTTGGGAAGATTCTTAACCAGCTGCATATCTTCCTGTGTTACATCAATGAAGATCAACCGGTAATCGGTATTGAGCTTCAGCAGCTTTCCGTCGGTGTCATAGAGCTTCACCTTGCTCTGATAGTAGGTGCCCTTCTGGTCCGGCTTGTAAAGGACATCCGGCGCACAAAGCGTCAGTTCGCCCAGATCGCCTCTTGTAACCATAAACGGCCTTGTGACCTTCCCGGTAAAATTACCCTGTCCGGTGAGAATCAGGCTCGCCGAACCGAGGGTTTTGTTGTTTTTATAACCAAGCCTGTAGTCCACGCCGGACTTAAGGAGCAGTGTCCTGCCTGCCACGGTCCAGGTCACGATGGGCTCCGGTCTTGCGCCCCCCGCCGCAAACGGGGTATCCGCAAGAAGGATCTGCAGCGCATTTTCCGACTGTCTGAGATTCACCGGCGTGATCTTAAAGGTCTTCTTAACCGATCAAGACCGGTGATCACCGCCTTTTTGATCGACAGCGCGCCGGTCTGTGCCGCATCGATCCGGTAAGAGATCGCCTGACTTTTTCCGGTGAAATTCCCCTTCCCTTTGATCACAAGAGTCGCTGTACCGGTACGTTTATTGTTGCTGCAGGTGATCGTGTACTCATTTTTCATCACCAGTCTGCGATTGCCGTAGTACACGCGGATATCCGGTATGACCGGATATCCCGTGTATTCATAGTTCTCCTTCAGGCCCTCCACCGTAATGTTTCCTGCCGGATCCAGCTTCAGTGCCCCCGGATCGGGCTGCTCTTCATCGATGATGACGATGGTCACCGACGCCGACAGCACGATGGGCTTTTCCCTGCGGGTATCCGTCGCTGTCGCGGTGACATGGACGATCCCTGAAGCAAGGGTCTTTATGAGCAGCTCCTTTCCGTCCTCTGACGGAACAAGACTGACTAAGCTTCCATTATCATCCGCCTTCCATTCCACGGAAGCCTCGGCCCCAGGGTATCAATCTGTGCCCGGACAGAAAGCTCCTCCCCGACCCGGAGCACACGCTGCTCCTCCGACAGGCTGACACGAGTAAGCGCCACCTCAACCGTGACATGACAGGCAGCAGTAAAGCCGCCTCC
>JAIKYU010000044.1 GCA_024682835.1 Lachnospiraceae bacterium
TGTAATACTCTCGATACGTTAATGTGTCTTTTTGTCGCTTCTTCATCAAGCCATCCGGGAAGCGTCACATTTCTTCTCACCGATTTCTTTGATAATGACCGTCTGTATGCATCAAGGTCAAGATCGACCAGCGACACCGTTGTTTCCCCATCTCCGCTGAATTCGCCTTTCTGCGGATCAATATCTTCTATCCGGCTGGGTGGTGTGATCTTTTCGTCATCCATCCTGCAGAAATGCAGTCCTATGTAATCCCTTGCCATACGGATTGCATCCGCTATACCGTACCCTTCGGTCAAGCCGCGGATATCAGGGATTTCTACGAGGTATGTATCTTTTTCATCTCCTGTTCTGGTAAACAAGACCGGATAAACCAAAACCATCTTCTCTCCTTTCCCGCACTGAGCATAAATCCTTATTTCAAGCCCCACTTCCTGAGGATCGCCTTTGCCAGACTCTCATTGATTTCTCTGTGCCTTGGTACCTCTTCTTCATCCTCTCCTCTTTTGTACACATCGTGACCGCTTCCATGCCTGTCAAATCGGAATCCGGCAGCCTTCAGTTTTTTGATCAATTCCCGCTGCTTCAATATATAGCTCCTCTCATCATCCAATAATACACACTTAGTGTGTATCTGTCAACGAATCCAGACAACCAGGAATCTTCTGCTGTGGCCCGAACTGATCCATTCATTGCACAGATCATTGCCTGTGCATTCAGACGGCGCATGGAATCCTCACCGTCCCCAGCCGCCTTTCTATTTACACCGAAATCGCATCATGGTACACTTTACAATGTCCGACAATCTGTATTCTGACGAAAGGAGACCGGTATGATCAGAGAGACCAGGGTGGAAAACGGCATGCTTCGCGGATTGCCGGGGGCGGATCCCCGGGTAAGCGTATTTAAAGGTATCCCCTTTGCCGCACCCCCTGTGGGTGAAAACCGGTGGCGTGCGCCGCAGCCCTGCCCGGACTGGGAGGGCGTTCGTGATGCCTTCTCCTTCGGTCCCATCTCCTTCCAGAACACCCCCGGCCTCGGTACGGACATCTACTGCCGGGAATGGCACGTGGATCCGGAAATCCCCATGAGCGAGGACTGCCTCTATCTGAATATCTGGA
Organism: Lachnospiraceae bacterium; assembly: GCA_024682835.1. GTDB lineage: Bacteria > Bacillota > Clostridia > Lachnospirales > Lachnospiraceae > Butyrivibrio. Next base: position 1,119 of record JAIKYU010000044.1, read on the forward strand.
CCCCTGCCAAAAAGAAAGACGAAAAACTCCCCGTCTTTGTCTGGTACTTCGGCGGCGGCTACCAGTGGGGCTACACCGCCGAAATGGAATTTGACGGCGAGCGCCTGGCCAGACGGGGCGTCATTGTCGTCACCGTCGCCTACCGCCTGAACGTCTTCGGATTCCTGGCTCATCCCGAGATCACAAAGGAATCCCCTGACCATCCGGCCAACTTCGGTCTCCTGGACCAGCAGGCCGGCCTTCGCTGGGTTCACCGCAACATCGCCGCCTTCGGCGGCGACCCGGAGCGCATCACCATCGGCGGACAGTCCGCCGGCGGCGGAAGCACCCTGCAGCAGCTCACCTGCGCGCAGAACTTCGATCTGATCAAAGGCGCTGTCATCCTGAGCGGCATCATGCGCACATCCGATGCGAAGGAATCCATCTTCCGTCCCCTGGACCTTGCCGGCGGCGAGGCACTCGGCGAGGAATTCTTCAAGGATGCAGGCGTTACAAGTCTGGAACAGGCAAGAAGCCTTTCAGCAAAGGAACTGCTGGCAAAATATGACGCGTTTGCCGCAAAACACCCCCGCATGTTCCCGATCCGCGACGGCGCTTTCTGCACCGGAGATCCGCTTGAGCGCTTCATTGCAGGGGAACGGGCTCCCGTTCCGGTTCTGGCGGGCAACACCGGCGACGAATTTGTCAAGGACGGCTTCAACATCATCGAGCACTCCGTCAAATCCGCCTTTCTGGATGCGGAAGCAAAGGGAGATGCGCAGAAGCATTACTATTACCGCTTCGACCCTGATATGCCGGGCTTCGACCATCCCGGAACCTTCCACTCGGTCGACCTCTGGTTCTTCTTCGAGAGCCTCGGCAAATGCTGGCGTCCGTTTACCGGCAGACATTTCGACCTGGCGCGCACCATGTGCGACCAGCTGGCCAATTTCATCCGCACGGGCGATCCCAACGGAAACGGCTGGGATGGCACGCCGCTCCCGGTGTGGCATCCCTTCACCGCACAGGACAAATCGGAAATGAATTATCTGCCTGAGGGCGCCGTGCCGAAGAAGGAAGGCGGCATCCATATCGGCGACACCGGCAGGAAACAGGCCGTCAACCCCTATCTTCCGAACTGGGAGTATATCCCCGACGGCGAACCCTACGTGTTCGGCGACCGTGTGTATGTCTACGGTTCCCATGACGAGGACAAGGGCGAGGTGTTCTGCACCGGTGATTACGTCTGCTGGTCCGCGCCGGTAAACGATCTCGGCAACTGGCATTATGAGGGCGTCATCTACAGGAAAACCTCCGATCCGTTCAATGCCGACGGCCATATGGCGCTCTATGCGCCGGATGTGACGAAGGGTCCGGACGGACGCTACTATCTCTACTACGTGCTGGACAAGGTCTCCGTCGTCTCCGTGGCGGTCTGCGACACGCCGGCCGGCGAATATCAGTTCCTGGGCTATGTGCATTATCCGGACGGCACGAGACTCGGCGACCGCGAGGGAGATGAGCCTCAGTTTGATCCCGGCGTGCTGACGGAGGGCGATGCAACCTACCTCTTTACCGGCTTCTGCGGCAGAGGCGACAAATCCAGGCACGGCGCCATGTTCACCGAGCTGGGACCGGATATGCTGACAATAAAAACCGCCCCCGTAATCGTTGTACCCGGCTCCGAATACAGTGCCGGTACCGGCTTTGCGGGACATGCCTTCTTTGAAGCGCCCTCCATCCGGAAAAAGGACGGCCGCTATTTCTTCATCTACTCCTCCGAGGTGATGCGGGAGCTCTGCTACGCGGTCTCGGATCAGCCCGGCGGACCGTACACCTACGGCGGCGTGCTGGTGGACAACTGCGATATCGGCATCGATGCCGACAAGCCCGCGGAGCAGGCGATGGTCTGCGGCGCCAACAATCACGGCAGCATGGTTCAGATCGGGGACGACTGGTACATCTTCTACCACAGACATACAAACGGAACCTGGTACAGCAGACAGGGCTGCGCCGAGAAGCTCTCCTTCCGGGAAGACGGAAGCGTGATTCAGGCGGAGCTCACCTCCTGCGGCTTAAACGGAGGGCCTCTCCTGGATCAGGGTGAATATCCGGCGCATATCGCCTGCCACCTGTACTCGGAAAAGCACACCATGTATGTGGAGGACACCGAGCCCATGATCGTGCAGGCACCCGGCGGAGACCGGACGGAAAGCTTTATCCGTAAGCTGAGTGACGGCTGTGCGGCCGGCTTTAAGTATTTTGCGATGGACCACGTGACCGGTGTCCGCATCAAAACCCGCGGTTACCACCATGGCAAGATGGAGGTGCGCACCTCCTGGAACGGAGAGGTTCTTTCTTCCATCGATCTGGAATCCTCCAACATCTGGCATGCCGATGAATGCCGTTTCTCCGCACTTAGCGGAACGCACGCGCTGTACCTTACCTATCGCGGGGGCGGCAGCGTCAGCTTAAAGAGCATCGAACTCCTGCACTGACAAAGCGCTCTGCCCTCTTTAACGCAGCTCAAACCGAAGGCTCCCCATTCCGATCTCATCACCGGTCCGAATGGGGACGCTTTCGTTGGGGCGAAGCCGCCTGCCGTTTAAAAAGGTGCCGTTGGTGGAATTGAGATCCTTCATCTGAAGCGACTCCTCGGAGGCATCACGGAGAAACCGCGCGTGGATCCGGCTGATGGACGGATCCCGGATCACAAAATCCGCCAGCCCCGCCATCTTCCCCACGGTCAGCGGCAGCTCATTTAACGGGATATTGATCGTCTGCTCACCGCCCACCCCGTAGAGCTTGCGGCCCTCCGGAAGAAGCATGCTGTCGGTCAGCACCGTGGTCTCCTCGTCAAAGCTCTCCGGCTGCCCGGACCTGCCGGAAGAAGCCGCAGCGGCCCGGGCAGGAGGCAAAGCACCGACCCATTCCGCCTCTTCGAGCTGCGCGCCGACGAAGGAAATTTCCTCGTCCGGTTCTTCTCTGTCCTTTTCTTTTTTGCTGCCCTTCAGGGCCATCAAAAGCGATCCGGCCGCCATGACCAGACTCACCACGGCCACCCCCAGGGAAAGAAGCTTTTCTTCGGGACTTAAGTAGAAGCGGCTGCGGATCACCAGATTTGCGGCGAAGACGGCAGCAAACAGCACGACCGGCAGAAAC
>JAIKYU010000045.1 GCA_024682835.1 Lachnospiraceae bacterium
GATGCTCTACCGCATGTACAACAAATATGCGGACGCACACGGCTTCAAGGTTGATCTGCTGGATTGGCTCGATGGCGACGAAGCGGGCATCAAATCCGCCTCGTTCATTGTGCAGGGCGAGAACGCCTACGGCTTTTTGAAGTCCGAGGCGGGCGTGCACCGGCTCGTGCGCGTCTCCCCCTTCGACGCACAGGGGCGGCGTCACACATCGTTCGCGGCACTGGAGGTCATGCCGGAGCTCTCCGATGACGTCGAGGTTGAGATTCGCCCGGAGGACATCGAAATGCAGGTTTACCGCTCCAGCGGCGCGGGCGGTCAGCACATCAACAAGACCTCCAGCGCCATCCGCATCACGCACCGCCCGACCGGTCTGGTGGTCACCTGCCAGAATCAGCGATCTCAGTTGCAGAATAAGGAGGAGGCGTTTCGGGTTCTTCGTGCCCGCCTGTATGAGATTGAGCAGGAGAAGCAGACCAGCGCGGAAGCGGCACTCAGAAGGAGCCAGGTCGGCTCCGGTGACCGCTCGGAGAAGATCCGCACCTACAATTTTCCGCAGGGCCGCATCACGGATCACCGCATTAAGCTGACCCTTTATAAAATCGATCAGGTGTTAAACGGGGATCTTGATGAGATCATCGATGCGCTGACGACCGCCGATCAGACAGCAAAGCTTGCAAAACTCGAGGAGGACGGCTGACCGCTTGCACGGAGCGTGTTATTTTGTTACTATAGCAGGGGGAGGATCAGTCCATGGGTGTTCGGATTATCGCGGATTCATCGAGTGACATTTCACAGGAAACAGCGGCAAAATGGGGGATACGGATCATTCCGCTGAAGGTACGGTTTGGTGAGGAGGAATATGAAGACGGCGTGACCATCACCAACCGGGAGTTCTATGAGAAACTGATCGAAACAGACTGCATACCGAAGACCAGTCAGATCACGCCGTTTCAGTACGGAGAGGTCTTCTCCGAAGCGATAAAGGACGGGGATGAGGCTGTCTGCTTCACCATTTCCTCCGGCGTCTCTGGCTGCATTCAGAGCGCGCAGCTGGCGGCGGCAGAGTGCGGAGGCAGGGTCCATGTCGTTGATTCCAGACAGTTCTGCATCTCCTTTTACATTCTGGTCGAATATGCGGTTCGCCTCAGGGATGAGGGCAGGAGCGCAGCGGAAATCGCGGAGGAAATCGAGCGGGTCAGAGACTCGGCCACGGTGCTCAGCGTCTTTGATACGCTGGAATACTTAAAGCTCGGCGGCAGGCTTTCGTCGGCGGCCGCATTTGCCGGAAGCGTTCTTGCCATCAAGCCGGTCATCACCATCACGGACGGCAAGGTCAACGTGATCGGCAAGGCGCGCGGTTCCAAAAACGGCAACAACATGCTGATTCAGCAGGTCGAGAAGCTCGGCGGGATCGATTTTTCCATGCCGATCTGTCTGGGCTACACAGGCCTGTCCGATGAACTGCTGCAGAAGTATATCCGTGACAGCCGGTCACTGTATGAGGGACAGACGGATCATCTGCCGATCGTCACGGTAGGAGCGACCATCGGTACCTACGCGGGACCGGGCGCGATCGCTTTTGCGTTTTTCCCGAAGAAAAGATGAGGAAGCGGGGATGAAGAAGGCCTGGATCGCTTTTTTCTGCACGCTTGTTCTTCTGATTGCAGTGGCGGCCGTGTTTTTCATCCGGGAGACCGGAAGGGAAAAACCGGCGGAGGCCGTGCAGCAAAGTGCGGAGACCGAAGAGACGCAGGTTGTGATGCAGCCAGCAGACACACAGCCGGAGAAGGAAACGATTCCTGCGAAATCGCAGCAGCCGGAACCGGAAGAGGCGGCTTTCCCGTCGCCGGAAAAAGCAGAATCGGAGGAGGAGTTTTCCGCGTCGCAGGAAACAGCGCAACCGGAAGAGGCGGCTTCCGCGTCACCGGAAATAGCGGAACCGGAAGAGGCGGTTCCCTCGTCAGCGGAAATCACGGAGCCTGAAGAAGTGAACCCTGAGACAAAGCCGGAATCCGCGGCACCTGCGGGCGGTAAGGCCACGCGCCTTGTTTTTACGGGAGATGTGGAGCTGAGCGAATCCGTTCAGTCAAAATACGACAGAGACGGGATAGCGGGTGTCGTCAGCGACCGGATTCACGGGATTCTGCGGGACGCCGATTTTACCATGATCAACAATGAGTTCTGCTTTTCCCTGCGCGGCGAAAAGAATATGGAGAAGCAGTTTACCTTCCGGGTGAATCCGTCCTATGTCGGTCTGTTTACGGAGTTGGGCGTCGATGTCGCCGGTCTGGCCAATAATCACGTCATGGATTACGGAAAAACCGCGCTTCTCGACACCATAACGACTCTTACCGACGCGGGGATCGATTACACGGGCGCCGGAAACACGCTGGAGGAAGCATCCAGGCTGGTCGTCAGAACCGCTGCGGACGGAAGAAAGGTCGGGTTTCTTGCCGCCGGTCACGTGATCCCCACTGCGGACTGGAACGTGACCGTTTCTCAGCCCGGAGAGTTCTGCTTTTATGACGAGACGGAGCTGCTTCGTGTGATAGGAGAGGCAAAAAACGAGGTGGATCTCCTGTTTGTCATGGTGCACTGGGGGCAGGAGAGAACCATCACACCCACGGACTACCAGGTAAGAGACGGACAGCTGTTCCTGGATGCCGGTGCGGACGCGGTGATCGGGATGCACAGTCACTGTCTGCAGCCGGTGGTTTTTCATCAGGGGAAACCGGTTTTCTACAGCCTGGGTAATTTTATTTTCAACCGTTCCATCCGCTCCGGCGGGGGCGGCTGTGTGGAGGTGACCATTCCGAACGGGGAGCCCCCGCGCTACCGGATCATTCCGACCTGTGCCAAAGACGCGTGGACGGACATGGATGAGAGCGGCTTTTCCTATGTGGAAAGCATCTCTTCCGGCATAAGTGTGGATTCGCAGGGATGGATACAGGATCTGGAAAACCCCGGGTGATCCCGGTAACGGATCTCTCCGTATCGGAGCTGGATCTGTTTGTAAGACTCAGAGAGCCGCAGCTCTATCACTATTATGAGCCGGCTCCGGGTCTGTTTCTCGCAGAGAGCGAACGGGTGACCGAAAGAGCGCTGGACGCAGGGTATGAGCCGGTATCGGTGCTGGCCGAGGATCGTGGAATCGACGGTCGTTTTGCAGCGGTGCTTGCGCGGGTGGGGGATATTCCGGTTTATGCGGCCCCCTTTGAGGTGATCCGGGAGCTGACGGGCTACTCGTTAACGGGTGGTTTTCTGTGCGCGATGCGCAGGAAGCCGCTGGCAATCCCGGAAAGCATCTGCGAGGACGCAAAACGCATTGCCGTGCTGGAGCGGGTCACCAACCCGACCAATGTGGGCGCAATCGTGCGCTCGGCTGCGGCCCTGTCGGTCGATGCCGTCCTTTTCACTTCGGATTCCTGCGATCCGCTATGCAGACGGGCTATCCGCGTGAGTATGGGATGCGTTTTTCAGATTCCCTGGACGGTCATGCCCGGCAGCTGGCCATCGGAGGGAATGCAGCGCCTGAAGGAGATGGGATTTCAGACTGTGGCGCTGGCGCTCACGGAGGATTCGGAGCAGCTCGGTGATCCTTCTCTTCATTTCGGAGAGCGGGCGGCTCTTCTGTTTGGCGCAGAGGGCGACGGACTCCGCGAAGAGACCATTGCCAGCTGCGACCGGTCGGTCAGAATCCCGATGCGTGAAGGAATCGATTCTCTCAACGTCGCCGCGGCCAGTGCGGTGGCTTTCTGGGAATTCATGCAGAAATCATAGCGGCCTGCCGTTTTGGCCCGGCCGGCTGAGTGCGAAAAAAGGAGGATGAGATGATGGAAAAACCGGAAGAACTGACGGTCATGCGAACGGTACATATGGGAAAGGCGTCTCTTTCAGTGGATCTATCGGACGGCAGCGAGCGGGGAGAGTATGTGAATCAGGACTATATTCTGCAGACCATCGGCCGTCCGCACCGGGCAGTCAACCTGATGTACACCTATTATCCGAAGGATAAAGAATGGCCGGCAAGGATCTCTGAGGCATGCAAGGACCGAAAGGTCACCTTTGCCTGGGATTATCCCTATGACGATTACTTCCCCTACGGCGTCAACGATGAGCCCTTCCGGTTCATGCGGGACATCAGACGGCACGGCCAGGATGTGACGCTCACCCTTACAATTGACTGCAGCCTGGATGACGAGCCGCTGCGGGAGATCGCGAGGCAGCTCAGACCATACGGGCGCATGCGGATCCGGATCAATCATGAATGTGTGGGGGACTGGTTTACCCACAACAAGAGGTTTTCCTTCCGTGAAATCGCGGATTTCTTCGTCCGCTTCAGCGGGATCATCCACGAGGAGGCGCCGAATGTGAAAACGATCTTCTGTGCGGGAGTCAGCAAGGAGGAGGGCGGCCCTGTGGAGGAGGAGGAGAGCATGCTGCCGGCCTATCTGGCGGCGGATGTCTGGAGTGCGGACAAGTATCTGGCGCTGCATTTCGGGTGGCCCTATGATGATACGGAGGAGGCAATCGGGAATCGCAGTTTCGCCTCTTCCGTTGAGGAAACCTATCGCGGTTTTCAGTATACTGCTAAACGGATCCGGTCGATCACGGGACAGGATAAACCGTTGGTCTTGAGCGAGCTCAATGTCGACGGAGATGTGGTCGGTGCCCTGCATCAGGGAGAGGTGCTTAAGCGGTTTTATGAAAAGATCCGGGATGAGCGTCCGGACTGGCTGGAAGCCGTGACGCTGTATCAGTTCAGGGACCGGGGGAGACTCGGATTGGAGATCGAGGATCCGAATAATGCGCAGATCGGGATTCCACAGCCGATGCTTGCCGATTATCGCGAGACGATTCAGGATCCGTATTTCTGTCCGCCCATGACAGCGGGAGAGGAAACGGCCTTTCCAGCAAAGCTTCGCTGGGGCGGAGCGGAGGATGCCGACGGACTGGAGCTTCTCCTTCATCTGGCGCACAGGCCGGAGTTTCTGGAGCTTACCTTTGAGGAGCCGCTCTCGTTGATGATCGAATGCAACGGCCGCTGGTTCTACAAGGCACCGGAAACAAAATGTGTGGATCTGATGGGGGCATTCACCGGCAAGGAGGCGGATGGTGCGGACCTGCCGGTCCGGATCTTTGCCACCCCGCCGGAGGGCGTGAATCCGGATGACGGGAGCGGGGACTGGATGGTGAATTACCGCACCGTCATGAAGGAAATGCCGAAGCTCAGAGTCCGTTTCACGCCGGTAGGAGAAGTGAATTAGGTGAATCAGGTGCTGTGCACTTTTTCGGCAGGCAGATAGGTCTGCAGCATTTTTTCCAGTTTACTCGGATCCACCGGCTTGGTCAGATAATTATCAAATCCGGCATTGAGATATTGCTCTCTGGCACCGGAGATGGCGTTAGCAGTGAAACATATGGCTGGCGTGCTTCGATTCGGGCTGTTTTCGTCACTCCTGATCTCGTGCAATGTTTCGATGCCGTCTTTTTTCGGCATCATATGATCCAGGAAAATGACGTCATACGGGTGATCGTGCGCCAGCGCGATCCCTTCGTCTCCACTCCTGGCGGTATCGATCTGAAGCTTTGTTTTTTTCAACAGCTCAATGAGCACCAGCAGATTCATATCCGTATCATCCACGATCAGAACGCGGCCGTCCGGTGCCGTGAAGGATTCATGGTATTCCTCCCGCTGCACCCGTGCTTTGCTGAGCGTCTCCCGATAATTGCCGATCGTCTCCCGGCTGCGGATCCCCTGACGGACGGAAAACCCGAAAATGGAGCCCTTTCCGTAGATGCTGTCCACCTCCAGCTGACTTCCCATCATGGCCAGAAGACTCTGGGTAATGGTCATGCCAAGACCCGTTCCCTCCACGGAACGGTTCCGGCTTTCTTCGATGCGTTCGAACTTGGCAAACAGTCTTCCCATATCCTCCGGCTTGATCCCGATCCCCGTGTCACGGATTTCGACCTGGAGAAGGAGGCTTTCGGGATCGTTCGGAATCCGCTTAAAGAATACCCGGAAGGTGATGGCTCCCCGTTCCGTGTATTTCACGGCGTTTGACAGAATGTTGGTGATCACCTGTTTCAGACGGATCTCGTCGCCGTACAGCACGCTCGGCAGGGATTCGTCGAAGTCCGTCGTCAGAACCAGTTTCTTCGCGTCAACGCGCGGCTGGATCATGTTGATCAGATCGTTGAGCATGGAGGAGACCTGATATTCCGCGTTGATCAGCTCCATCTTTCCCGCTTCGATTTTTGAAAAATCCAGAATATCATTGATCAGACCAAGAAGGGAGATGCCCGCAGTGTGGATGTTTTCCGAATAGCCGAGAATGGCCGGATCGGTGCTCTCCCTGAGCACCATTTCGTTCATGCCCAGAATCGTCGTGATGGGCGTACGGATCTCATGACTCATATTGGAGAGGAACGAGGATTTGGCTTCGCTGGCGGCAATGGCCCGTTCGGACTGGTTGACCAGGACCTCCCGATCCTTTTTCTCCCGGTCGATATCCACTACCAGCCAGATGACACGGACGGGATCTCCGGCGGAAGAGCGCTCGGTCACAATAAAACGCGCTCTGCGCCACCGCATGTCGGCGCTCAGATACTCCATTGTGAGCGTGTTCGTTTCAGCGAATCTCTCCGGGAAGGTGCTGAAATTCACAAAGGAAAGAACCGCATCGATCGACTGCTCAGAGGTCATGTGCTTCATGACGTCGATCAGCGTCTGCTGGGCGCTGGCCCGGTTGGCGCCGATCAGATCCACCACCTGTTCGTTGCTGGCTTTGACATCGCTGAAGGTGTCATGAATCAGATCAAAATCATAAACCGACATGTAGATATCCGCAATGGAGGACAGCTGGTGATTCAACTGCTCCGCCTGTGACAGAATCCGGTCTCTGGCCCGCTTTTCCGCGTCGATGTTTTCAAGCATCCACAGGACGTGGGTGATTTTCCCTTCCCGGTTCCGGCGGGACACCACATACCTGGCCCGTACCCAGATATTTCCGTAACTGAGATACTCCAGCGTCAGGATGTCGCTTTCCGCAAATTTCGTCTCCGGGTCCGTCAGATTGCAGAAGTCGATGGCTGCTTTTTTTGTGGGACCCTCTGGAAGGCCGTTCATGATTCCGAAGAAGATTTCCTGCATATTGTGATCACAGGAATTCACGGCTTTTTCTATCGCGGGGTTGGCGTTGCGGATGGGAACAACGGAATTGTCCGGAATATTGAGCTCACAGAGCGAAATGTAGAAATTCGCGGCCGAGGAAAGCTGTGTGTTCAGTCGGTCTGCCATGGCGTTTCTTACGGCATATTTAACCGTGCTGATCAGGGAGATCAGCACCAGCAACACCGTCAGAACCACGCTGACGCACAGAATCATCCGGAAGCGCAAGCCGTCGCCGATCGCGTGAAAAAGAACGACATTATAGATGATGAGCAGAATCAAATACAGGAATCCGATGAGGAAGGGCACAAAAAAGCGCGTAACCCCCTCCGATTCGATCAGATCTGCCAGTGTGATGCGATCATCACGCGTTCGATTTCCTTTTTTCAATTGATCATTCCCTCCGGTTTTCTTTTCACGCCGGTATCGTGTTGCCGGTCGACTGGATCCGTGTATGACTGATGATATAGCGGTTGACTGCGCAGACTGCCCATGGCGTGTAAATACCGCAGGTGATGCAGGTCAGGATGGCGTTGATCAGGTAGGTTCCAAACAGACCGCCGCCGGTGCCTTCATAGATGTAACGATCCGTGTGAATGACCGTGTTTTTGGTCATATACTGCTGTACCATTGTGGTGGCCCAGGGGGTTCCGATGCCGCAGGTGATTCCGATGAGCAGGCCTGAGAGAATGGCGGTGCCCAGGTATTCCGCTATGCTGCCCGTAAAGAAAGAATCCACATAGACATTTCCTGCCGGGATTTCACAGCCCTCATAGGTGGTGTGCTTTGTCACCCATTTCTGATAATCGATGATCGGAACCTGAAGGAAAGCATAGATGCCGCAGGTGATGATCGAGAGCAGCACCCACTTGAGCCAGTGACCGATGAGTTCGGCGCCTGTTCCGTTGAACGCAAGCCGTTTGCCGCCGATGACCGTGTGGGAATACTTCCAGTGAAGAATCCTGACCAGCATCCAGGGGGTCGCAATCGAGCAGGTCACGAGTGAGACAAGAATGGTCAGCAGATACAGACCGAAAAACTGGATCCCCGTTCCGTCAAAGAAGGACTCGTTTGCAGGTCCTGCGGGTAACGGCTGTCCGGGAACGGGAGCGTAAGCCACGGGCGGCTGCCCGGGAGCGGCAGGATATCCGGCGGGTTGCATCGGAGCGGACGTATAGGCGCCGCCCTGCGCATAAGCTCCGGCAGCAGCGGCTCCTGCAGCGGCGGTCCCTGCAGCGGCCCTGGAAGCAGCGGATGCGGCGCGCTCAGAGGCAGCGGCTTCCTGAAACTGACGAAAGACCGTCAGGAGCGTGTCCTTATCATGGACGAAGTCCGCGGGCCCCCGCAGACCGACTCTGTCCATATAGACCTTGACGAACAGATCGGCGCCGACAAGCACCGTCACGAGACCCAGCAGAATCCGCAGGACGGGGATGACAACCGTATAATCCCCAAAGAGGCAGAAAAATGCCATCAGAAACAGGAGCCCGGCGACGATAAAGCCCGTGTAGAGAGCCTGCCTCCCGTTGTCCGTACGCCGGCCCAGGGAAAAAGCAAGACCGACGATCTCAGCGACGGCCAGGATCAGTGCAGCGACGACCACAATGATTTTGATGATGTGGAAGAGGGTTCCGAGGATGGAAAAGAGCACACCGAGCAGGGGAATAAAGCCCAGGAAGTCAAAGATTCCGCTGACAATGGAAAGAGCGAAGGTGCAAAGGGGCAGCAGGCAGAGCGCACCGCCGATGAACTCGGTCAGGCGCAGGACATCCCTGTTGCGAAATGCCGCCTTCAGATCCTCAAGGAGTTCGCTGTTAAAGGACACAGAGGCGCCTGACGAGGTGCCCGTTGCGGATCCCGTCTGCTGTGACCGCGAGGTGTCCGTCGCGGATCCCGTCTGCTGCGATTGCGAGGTGTCGGTCGCGATGACCGTCTGCTGCGATTGCGGATTGTCTGATGCGGGGTTCGCCTGCTGTGATTGTGAGGTGCCATCGCCCTGCAGCTTTACACCGCAGCCGGTGCAGAATTTGGCGTCGTCGGCGTTTTCGGCTCCGCAGTTCCAACAAAACATAGTGGTTTCCTCCTGTTTGAAATATACAATAGTGTAGGCATGTTATCGGGGTATGGAGTCCGTATATTTGGTACAATTGAATTGACAGGAAACAACCACGCCCCAGGAGGTGTTTTATGCCGAATTCAATTATATCACATGATCAGGAATTATGAGCATCTCATCCCATGAGAAGTTCATCTGTTGAGATTTCGAAATATTTTGCGATGGCTACAATCTCATAATCCGCCACGAACCTTTTTCCCTGCTCCATCCGAAGGATTGTTAGATCCGTAAAACTCTCACCTTCCAGTTGTAGTTTCTCTGCAAGTTCTTTTTGCGTCAGACCTGCCTTCTTTCGCAATATCTTTAGTTTCGCCCCTATGATGTTTTTGGATTTGCCATCCCAATAGATTTTCATCACTCACCCAAACTTCTAAAGATGAAATTTTATGTTGATAATAACGGGCAATTGATTTATACTACCTTCTAAAGATGAAGTTTTTAGAATTTTTTCAATTTTATTTGGCATAGAAAAACCATTGTTTTCATAATATTTGGGAGAAAAGTGATATGGAAGAAAGAACCGAACTGCTTATACCACTCAGATACCTGTATGATGCTCTTGTAGGAATCGAAGATATCAGTACCCAGAAACAGAATCTCATTATGGAATCTAACTCTTGTCAGCAACAAATACTGAACGAACAGCGGCGCAGACAGACCACTGGAAACCTCGCGGGTATGGCAAAATCAGGAGCTTCCGCCGGAAAGGTCATAGGAATAGTAGTTACTGTCATAGGACTCTATATCCTTCACGCCATAGTATTAGTAATTGCAAGTCTGTTTGGTGCTGGCAAAATGGCCGGTTCCGTTATTGGCATCATCTTTCTTATGATTGGAGCAGGTATCATATATCTCATTGTTAAAGGTACTGGGGCATTATCCAATTATTCTGACCGGAAACAGAACGCCGCAATAAACTCTTCTCAGAACAATATAGCAAATTATGAAGCCAGAATACGTGACATTCAAGAGCGACAACTCCCAGAGACGGATGCGCGGCTTATAGTTGCCTATCAGGACGCACAACCGCTTATCGAGGAATTTCCACCAGACTATTGCTATTCCGATGCTGTGGGTAGGGTGATATTTTTCCTTGAAAACCAACGTGCTGACAATATCAAGGAAGCCCTGAATCTGTATGAGAACGAGGTATATCAGAATAAGATGCTTGCGGAACAACAGCGACAGACCAGAGCAGCCGAAATCTCGGCAAAAGCAAACATGATATCTGCTGCTGCAAACATAGTTACTGCGTTCAATACCGGACAGATCGCCGCAAACACAAGCCAGATGGTAGGATCGCTCCGTAATATTGAGGGGTACAGTGCTCAGACCGCTGCAAATAGCGCAGCAGCAGCAAGGAGTGCAGCAACAGCGGCAAACAATATGGGGAGGACGGCTGATAGCTCGGCTCAAATGGCTGACTACGCAAGACAAATAAGGAATAGCCTGAACGGAAACCCGTCATGGATGTAGAATTACGCATACGTAATTCATCAATCCAGAAGCATAATAAGAAAAGAGGTATAAAAATGCAGAGAGCAAAAAAAGTACTGATAATCGCCGCCACGGTATTCCTGATGTTTGGCGTAACAGGATGTGCTAAAAAGGGAACTTGCGAAGCGTGTGGGAAGAGAGCCGTTCTATACAGATTTACTGCCACTTCAAGTCTGCTAGGGTTGTCGGACAATTATTCTTCTAAACTATGCAGTGATTGCCTGGACAAAGCTATCAAGGCTGTAGACGAGGAAGGCATGGGATTGACGACATATACATACGAAGAAATCAAATGATACAGGAGGTGGGAATGTTTTGTAAGAAATGTGGTAGCGAAATAGAGGAAGGGGCAGCATTCTGCTCAAAGTGCGGAACCCCGGTTGAGCCTTCTAAGGTGTTCTGCCCCGGATGTGGACAGGAAATAAATGACGCCGCCCAGTTTTGCCCCAAGTGTGGAACAAGAGTAAAAAGCGGAATCAATTTCAACACAAGTGAGATTGCCAGCAAGATAGGACAGGCATCAGAAAAGGGCCTACAAGCAGCATCAAAACTAGCTCAAAGTGCAAAAAATGGTACGGGAGAATTTCTTGATAAGGTAAAAAATTCCGATAACGTCACCTTGCAATCTGTCAGTAGCACCATTCAAAGCGGCAGGCTAACACCGGTGATGCTCCTTATGTGTCTGATACAGATCGTTCAGCTAATATTATGGTTCATAAAGAGTATATACTCAGCAGCGCCTTCCTTTGGATTAAAGGAAACATTCTCAATGTATGAATGCTGCGAGCAGGTTCAGGTATTGAACGTCATTACCGTCATATTATTGCTTGTATCTGTCATATTATCCGCTCTCGCCGGATTTGGCAAGCAAATCAAGGTTGTAAATGTCATCGGTATCATCGTACAGGTCTGGTATCTGGGATGGATGCTTATAGAAAAAATCGGAATAAAACATGCTTTGGAAGACGGCGGGTATAGTGGAATGATGGAAGCGGGATTGCTGGGAACCGGGAAATTCATGATGTTTATTTCTATTGTTGCTCTGATCGTTTATGCGATGAGAATAATACTTGCAAAAAGGAAAAAACTGTAACTTATTCTAGAATCTTCGGGGAGGGTATGCACGATGAAAAAAGGATTAACCATTATTGTGATGATGTTGTTTTTGTCTGCTGCAATTGTTGGATGCGGAGGTGGATCTGAAAAAAAATACTATACAGGAGTCTTTACGTCTGAAAACAAATGGGGATTACTTACATTCGTCATAAAAAAAGACCACACTTTTACCTATAGAGAACCAGGCAGCGGGGTAAAGGCATATGTGGATTTGAGCGGCACTTGGGAGGTCGTTGAAGAGGATAAACTCGAATTAGCATTTGATGGTTGGGAATGCATTCATTATGCCGATTTTATTGACGAAAACTCATTCACAACATCTCATCCGGAAGGACAAAGTGGATTGATTATGGGAGGAGCATTTACTCGGCAGTAACGCATGAAAAAGGCCTGTCAGGGGGCATATCATGAGTTTGTTTTTGCGAAGGCACGAGTCGAGCGGATATGTTTCCATAGCCGTCTGGCAACATCCGCGTTGTAGTTGACTCTTTACAGAAGTATCAGAAAGATGATATAATCCGCGCATGGGTGTCACCTATAGAAGTTTTTGGCTTCCGAAAGATGGTGGACGGTTGCCCTCTTGACGGAGGGACTGTGACCCTCCGATTGCATAATCCGTTTCAGAGCGGAAATAAGTGAAAGGAGGGCGAAACGGATGTTGACGATTGAAGGTCTTATTGCAGTTCTCAGCCTTTGTGTTGGCTGCTTTAGTCTTGGATACGTCCTCGGACGTAACGATAATCATAAAACGCAGAAATAGCCGCCCATGTCTCGTGAGAAAAGATTAGGCAGCTATTTTTGCTTACACTTTTAATCCGGGGCAACCGTCTACTGGCGGCACCCTTTTGTCTATCCCTATGTTAACATGATAGATGCGCTCTGTCAAACCGTTTTTCCTGCCTCATTAAGCACCTATCAAGCCCCGGCAACTCATTTAAATGATACCGTGCAGCACGGTCATGAACGCAAGCATGATCAGATTGCGCAGGGTGAACCGCAGGAAATAGGATGCCTTATGATCCGGGTAGGAATCGGCGAAAAACTTGAAGGATATGAGGCTGGCCATCGATGCGATCATGGTTCCGAGGCCGCCGATGTTGACGC
>JAIKYU010000035.1 GCA_024682835.1 Lachnospiraceae bacterium
CATAGGAATCCCATGGATCGAATAGGATGATCTGCAAAAGGGTTCTTGATACTGCAAATACTGTGACATTCCCCCATTTCCTATGAAACCACCTGGGGTCAAAATACTTACAGGCAAAAAAGGCCAGCAGAGCCGACCGCAGAAAGGTAAACAGAATATCCGCAATTGTATTCAGGGTCTCAAACATGCCGTTCTTTCTGCCCCTGAAGGAAATGCATATAGACCTTTACAAAATTAGCATATCTGTCTCTGGAAAGGAACACACGGATCCCACCGCGGAGCAGGATGGATTCGGAGTCATAGCTTTTTACATGACGGAGTCCTACCAGATAACTCCTGTGGCATCGGTAAAACCCATCTCCCAAGCGGTCCTCCCATTTTCCCAGAACACCGTATATCTCATATTTACCGGATCGATCCATGATCAGGAGTTTCCGGCCTTTGCTTTCAATACACAGGATATCTTTTCGTGCCAATCTGATATGCTGATCTCCGGACTTGATCAGAATCTCTTCCTCCTGCTTGTCGCTTGCCGTTTCTCGGTCACGTATGATCTGCATAGCGCGTTCATATACCTGCTGCAGTTTATTCTGATCTATCGGTTTTCGAAGATAGTGCAACGCAGAGACATCAAATGCCTCGAAGACCCGGCTGTCGTCAGCAGTGATAAACACGATGATGGTACCGTTATGATCCTTTCGGATCCGCTTGGCAACTTCTACACCATCCATGCCAGGCAAACCTATATCAAGAAGGATAAGATCAAAAGACATCTGCATGGCGGCCTGCAGCAACGCTTCTCCGGTCTCGAAAGTAGAAACAGCCGCATCAGGATTTTTCTCATGAATAAATGATTCCAGTTGTTTACGCAAAATCTGCTCATCATCACAGATCGCAATACGCATAGGTACCTCCGCTTTGTAATGACATCTTTATTTGTATCGGTAGAAAAAGAGACCATGCTGACAGACTTGTCACGAAAGGTACGGTTTTGGTCATGAATTGTAATGCCGGAGCCTAATTTCTTATGCTGTCAGGATGCCATTCATCGCCGGAATAATACTTGATGCCAAAATACTTGACGCATATTGTTCACTCATCATCTGTTCCTGTGCAGCGGCGCGTACCTGGCTTTCTTCATAGTACCGTGTACGTAATGCGGCCATTTCACGCCCATACTCATAAATTCGTTTTCGTTCTTCGGCTTCTTTTTCCCGTTTTTCCTTATTGATGCGATCTACTTCAGCAACACGTTCGGGAGAATCAGAACAGCCGCATATCTCAGTGACTGTTCCGTCCTCATGCACGATAATCCCGTCAAAATCGAACACGAGACCGCGCGCCGCACACCATGCAACATCTTGAGGAATCTTTGCGATTGCTTTATCGATGTATCCCTCAATCTTTGCTGCAAGTTCCTGATCATTTGCCATTTTGTCCAGCATTTTGGGCGCGATGATGACATCGCTTCCACTCATGGTTCCGGCGACTTTATCTATGCTTTTCTGATCACGACCTACCGTTTCCAGACGGACGTTCCCATACTTTGATTTCAGATGTTCAAGATAGGTTTCGTTATCCGTGATCGTTCCGCCGCTGACTTGCCTTAGTATATCGGCAAATCCTACGGAGCCGGTCTGTGAATCACTTGTCCCTGATACCAGGGAGCCCCACTGATCATTCTGCCTTTGTAACGCCATCATACACATCTGCGTAAAAAGTGCACCGTTATTCATCATGCTCATAGTAATCCCTCCCTGAAATACCCGGATTTATGCAACTTTACTGGTCATCCACGTATTGAGATATTCCATGAGTGTACTGCAGTCTTTTGCCTGAGAGCGTAGCAGGTTATTACCAAGGAAATTCATTCGGGCGCGATTCAGAATATCGATCCAATCATAACGTGTATCTATGTCTGATCCATTGTTCCAACCGTTGTAGTTCCCGGAGCTCTGCGCATATGACAGGATACGATTATAAGAGCGCATACGACCTGTCTTCGGGATCATGCTATTGTCATTCATATAGGATTCCAGGGCACAGAGTTCTGCTTTTGTGGCATTCCTGGGATCGATATCATTGATATGAAAATATTTATTTCCTATACAGATGATCGGATCATCCTCTGTAGAATCGTCTGCATAGAGAACAGGATAGACATGGTCGCCTTCGCTGTACAGTCCTATTGCCGATTCATAAGGATTCCGGGAATCATTCTGCGTGGTGGATAGATTTGTGGCCTCGGAAACGCTGCCTAAAAGCATAGCCTGCAGTTCCTCTTCGGTGTACACATTCCCAATGAAATCTGCATTGTTGAAATACCGTGCATAGGGATGGCTCAGCAGGGTATGGAAAGATTCACCGCTCTTCGCTGCCCCCCGAAAGTCCAGATATCCGTCGATCGTAGTGGAGTAGTACTCCCTGAAATCATTTTCATCGATCTTTCCATCCAGGTAATCTCTCCAGAAGCATTCCTGTGAGGCAAATGTAAGGTTTGCGTCTTTGTCAAATAAAGCAAGAAAATCCTGTACCTTTTCATAATCTCCCGGCTTCAGATCATCGATGGACCAACCGCTCTTTTCGACCCATTTTCCATCAATCTCCCTGTAGTTCTTGCAGCTGAGGCAATCCGGTCCTATAGCGGTGATAGACATCTTTCGCTGCGGGATGCTTTCCCCCGTATCGGGATCAGTGGTGCTGGATTCCCGAATGATCGATATCTCATTGATCTGATCGGTGATCTCGTTTTCTTCTGAAACGGCATCATCAGTGTTTTCAGCAGCGTCGATGAACAGAGCATTTATCATTTCATCTGTCGGCGCCTGCAGCCAGTTCATCTGCTTCGACATGAAACTGTTGAGCGAATCCATAAGATCATAGAGACTGTTCATCATCTTTTTGATACTGGCAAATGGTGAATCTGTATCAGCACGATTCATCAGCCGCATAAAATCTTTCTTCTCAAAGATGTCGGCCCCGCTGAAGTATTCGTTGGCGATGAGATCGGCAGTATCATCCGTCCGACGGATATACATGCACAGTGCCGAAAACTCTGTGTAGTCTGCGTCTGTCAGATCCGTAGAATATGGATCAAATTCTCTTTCAAAGTGTTCTCCGTTTTCGTCGGTGCCGGCAACAGTATACTTTTTCTCACACCCATCGTTGCGGATGCAAACCTGAAATGTCTGTTCTGTGGTCTGATAGGAGAATAGTTCCTTGCTGTTCGCTTCCGGATTGGCAACCATCTGCTGGGTTCTGATACTGGCTGTAATTACGCGGCTATATCCGGTCGTGGCAACCGCCGGCATCGATCCGGTTTCATCTGCGATGGTGGTCGATTCTTTATCGGTGGTATTGTGATCTTCCTGTTCCGAGAAGGTAGTATCAAACCCCTCTTTCAATCCGTTTTTTCTGCCTTTTGCCGATGTCGCATATGTATAAGCCATCGTCCTGCTCATATTCTGTGCCATCAATGCTCCTACACTCATAACTCACCGATCCTTTCTCGCTGTCTATCCATGAAAAACAGGGATTCAAAGAATCTGAATGACTCATCTTCCTTGAATCCCCGTGCTGTCCGTAGCAGTATGATGTTCTACAGCATATATCGGAGAATATGATGCGATTTTAACCCTTATGTCATAAATCGACACTTTTTTGTCATGAAAGGTCACAGGAGCTGTGACGATATGGCAATATGTCAGGATTCGGTCATACTGGACTTATGGCCTTATGCTCTGAAATCAACATGTGATCCAACAAGTTCTTCCGCAGGAGTTCGCACAGCTTCGCTTCGTCTGGCCATCGCCCAGTCCTCCATCATGCGAATCAGTTCCTCGGCGCTGCCGGCCTGCAGGAGCTCATAGTCGCCTTCCTCTCCCCAGTCATCGTCTGTGTAGTCCTCGATGTTTTCCTTTTCGCGGGCCTTTTCAGCCTCTTTTTTCTCAGCCCGCTTTTCCGCACGTTTTTCCTCGACTTCTTTTTTCTCGGCTTTTTTGGCGGCTTTCTTTTCCGCCTCTTTCTTTTCGGCTCTCTTTGCGGCGACGCGCTCGCGCTGGGCAGTCATGCTCTTGTCCATGACTGCGAAAAATGAGGCCTTGCCGTCATCCTTCACCTGCATGCCGACTGTCTTGGCGCCCGGTGTCTTAAGCAGCGCGTTCTGCAGCTGCGGAAGCTGTGTCTGGGCCTGGGAGATCAGTCCCTCGTACTTGGCGCGGTAGGCTTCATCAGTGGCCATGCGCTCGATCTTTTCCTCGTCGATCAGGACCACCATGCGGTTTTTGTTGCCGTAGCTTCCGGCCTGCTGCTTGGCAACCTCCTTCATATCCTTGGAGACCAGCACGAAATCCATGTTCGAGTATTTCTTTTTCAGCTCGTCGTAGTACTTCTTGCCTTCTTCGGACAGTTCGGGCTTGCCGACGGTCTTTCCCAGACCCTCCGTGGTCTTTGCCTGGGCTGATTCCGTTGTCTTTCCTGCCGCCTGCGACAGCGTGTTCTGATATGCACTGATCGCAGATGTCTGGTTGTTTGTTACCGGACTCATTGCCTGCTCCTTTCTCCGCACTTCCCTGTGCGGACTCTGATACTTTTGCTAGGTATTGTCAGCTGTCTGTGTTCTGCTGCGTGTGGAACCTCTATGTCTGTACATCGAAAGACGACATCACAAGGTCAGCTGCCGTGGGTACGGCACCTCCGACGCTGATATCAACGGACATTGCCGGCATCGTCGAAATAGAAGAGACGCTGCCAGCAGACGGGGTGTTCATTTTTTCCAGGTTATGCTTCATCATCGCTTTCCAGTAATCGGCATCCGCCTTGACGATCTCTTTGTTCTCGGCGTTCCGGTGTTTTGTTTTCAGTTTTGCAAGTTTCTCCTCGCTTATATGCGGATCGAGGATCTCCATGTTTTCGAGCATCTCTGCCATTTCGGACAGCATCTCCTGTTCCTCTTCCGTCATGGCGTCGATCATCGCATCCACAGAGTCTGCCCATGCCCGAAGGGTATGGGAGCCCGTGCGGCTTTGAGCACTGGAATAGCGATCCATCAGGATCGCTTCCCTGTCAATCATGTCGTCTGAGATCTCCGACTGCGTTTCCTTCAGTTTTTCTACAGCTTCCACAAACATTGCCGTCTGTTTCTCATCGAAGTCATTCTGCTTGTCTGTGAGTTCCTCCTCCAGGAGATCACGCTGCGACATGGCGATATCCTCGGCGGTTTGTTCCGTCTTATTGATCCGTTCGTCGCGCTTCTGCGTGCGAGTGATCTGTTCCTCCATTTCCAGATGACGCTGCTTTTTCCTGGCTATCCGTTCGATCCGTTTGGCGTGATTCAATGCAAAGGTGACCTCATCGGGATTGGCGTCACTGTTGGCCAGCTTCCGTTTCAGTTCCTGGATCTTTCGTTTGGCGGACAGGACCGCCTGGCCGGCGCTGGCAGAGGTCTTTGCCTGCTGGATCTTGCTGGTGACGGAGCGGAAGTTGTAGTTGACAGAGTTGTTTTCTTTGACCTCATCCTTGTCATCTGTTTCCGTTTCGCCAAAGAGAGAAGACACCATGTCCTCTGTGGTAACGCTGAACGGATCCGTCTTCTCCTGCCTTTTTTCCTGTTTCATCAAACGGAGCTGATCACGTATTTCCTTGTTTTGTGTGAGGGATTTCGACCGTGTCTGATCATCTGATCCGGTGTTATAAGGAGTCAATCCGGCTGTTCCCGGCCACGCGCCGGTTGCCTTGTCTGCGTTACCAAAAGATGAGCCTGCGTTTCCGGAAATATTCCCGGAACCGTAAGCATACCACGGATTTCTGCCTGATAGGGATGTGGCCGATATGTTCATGAAACCCTCCCTGGTTCTGTCACAATGTCCATCCTTGGACAATCATCCAATTCATATTTCGGAGAATTCATTCGTGACTTTAGACAATATGTCATGAATCGTTGGATATTTTTTCATAATCGGTGACAGGATAATGGCGACACCCCGCAGAGACATGTCCCTGCAGGGTGGGTAATATAGGGAAAGTAAGCATGTTGTCCGCTGGCGTCTCGTGAGATAGGAAATGTCCGATGGATGCGCATATGTCCAATCAAGTATGAAGGAGGGATCGTCGCCGTCGTCGGAACGGTGGGCAGTGTGGGAAACCCGTTTTATGGGTTTTCCACCACTGTCCACCGTATGCTGATTTCCAGAATCGGTGCGGCTATGCTGCGGATTCCGCGAAAAAGTGTTTCCCGGATGATATCAGTGCCGCAATGCGGCAGGGTTTGGGCATAGCCCAACGAGGTGTCGGGCGCGAGCCTGACCAAGCGACAGGCTGTCAAAAATTGGCTCACTTCGTTCGCCATTTTTGCCAAACTGTCGCTTGATCTGGGCTCCCGCCCCGATACCCTGGTTGGGCTGCGCCCAAGCCCTTCGCCTACGGCGAACTATTCTTTCTTGTTTTGTGCGATCATACTACCGTCGATTTCTGCATGATACCGTATGTTTCTGCAATGAGTATAAATGTTCAACGCGTGTTGACCGATATCGATTGCGAAAGGATGATTATCATGGCAGGAGACGGACAACACAGGGTTTCCTATGAATTTGTGGAAGGACCGGCGGTATTTGATCTGGCGGATCTGGTCTA
This sequence comes from Lachnospiraceae bacterium, assembly GCA_024682835.1. Classification (GTDB taxonomy): domain Bacteria; phylum Bacillota; class Clostridia; order Lachnospirales; family Lachnospiraceae; genus Butyrivibrio. The sequence goes on from JAIKYU010000035.1 coordinate 6,631, forward strand.
TGTGGAGAGCAGACTCCACCGCTGCCTCTTCCATTTCAGGAACGAAACCATATTAACTACCTATCGAAAACTGGATGATATCGAAGCACTGCTTGCGGATGACCGGATGCTGCGGATCCACAAGAGTTATCTGATCAACGCGGATTACTGCGTCAAAGTCAGCAATTATTCGCTTTGGATACAGGATGGGCAGCATTTTTCCGTGCCGCGTCCAAGATACCAACAAGTAAAGGAACGATATATTAACAGATGTCTGATCAAAGGGAGGAAAGTGTGATGAATCAGGAACAGCGTATCCCCAGCGAAAGTGAATGGCAGATCATGGAGATCATCTGGCAGGAGGGGGACGGCATCACCTCCGCAGAGATCCTGCAGAAACTCAAGGGACATACCGACATGACGGAGCGCACCATCCGCGTGCTGTTATCCAGGCTCTGCGGAAAAGGCCTTCTGACATCGATCCCGGACGAAAAGGACAGTCGGGTGTTACATTATCACGCTGCGTGTGACCGTGATCTCTGTATTATGGAAAAGAGCCGAAGCTTTATCAAAAGCTATTTTGGGGGAGATCAGGTCAGCGCGATCGCGTCCTTTATCAGCTCGGAAAAGCTCAGCGAGGAAGAAATCCGTATGCTCGAGGAACTGTTAAACGAGAAATCCGGGCATGCTAACGGGAAAGAGGTCAAGAAATGACAGTCTTTGTAGAAATGATCGCGAATGTCGGAGAATTCCTGCGATCCGCAGGAGACGTTTCCCTGACCCTTTCGGCGTACTGGAGCCTGTTGCTGATCCGTTGCGCATTTGTTTCCGTTCCGCTCATTGTGGCTGTGCGGCTGCTCCGTCGTCTTATTCCTGATCGATATACCTGGGTGCGCGCCTGGTGCTGGTCACTCCTTCTGCTTGCGCCGTTCTTCGGGAAACTGCATATCTGGTATGATCTACCGACAGCCTGGAGAGTCACCGGATTTCTCTATGATCTGCTGGGGCATCATGTTGTCCTGCGGGTACTCTGGCCCGGGATCAGCACCGTTCTGATCACCCGATGTCTGATCAGGGAGTGGCATCTTCGGAAGGAGATCGATGCTCTGCCCAAAGCACAGATTGCCGGCGTGGATGTTTTCATCACACCGCTTTCCGTGTCTCCATTCTCTGCAGGACTTATAAGACCGCGGATCGTCATTCCGGAGAAATACCTGGAAGCTATGGATGAAAGCGAATTGAGAGACATCATCCTGCATGAGCGCACCCATATCCGTCTGGGGCATCTCTGGATATTCGCATTATGGCGGCTCCTGTGCGCTCTGCTGTTTCCCAACATCCTGCTATTCCTGTCGGGGAAATTCCTTCGGGAAGACATGGAGGCGCTCTGTGACCGTGTGACTATGAATCATTCGCGTATGTCCGCGACGGAATACGGCAGGCTGATCCTCCGGTCTCACCGCTTTGTGGAAGATGATCATTCCTTATCTCCGGCCACTCTTTCCGGGGAACGAACCTACGAAGAGGCCAGGAGAAGAATCTTGCGTATATGCGCCTTTCAGCCTTATAACCTTGTAAGCTGCATCCTGCTCGGGCTGTTGTGCGTTTCCGTCGTGATCGGGACATTTGTCCTGATCCGGCAGGTATCCTATCCGAAATGGTCAGACAATCCCTGTATCTCGATCGTTGATCAGGATGGCCATATTCAGGGATATTACGACGAAGAGGCGATAGAAAACGCCGTTTCCTGGGATTGGGAGAAACTGGTGATCCACAGAACCGCATTTGACAGCATGCGTGCCGCATATCCATGTGATGTCGATCCGGCACATTTCTGGATATGCTTCGACGGGTTTTACAAGATGCCCGGGATCGGCGGAGGCGGACAGCTGGTTGAGGTGGATCTCTCCGGAGACGAAGAGGACCTGATCATTCCCTATGAGTGGACGACGGACTTCTGGACGGAGTTCTTCCGATACGTGTGAAAACGGAGGCGTCTATGATCGGCATTTCACGTGTAGAAAGAAGCATTGAGATCAGCGGAAGACAGAAACGGACAGTCACCCGTTTTTACAGCGCGGAAGGCAATGTCACAGCTACCATGAGTGTTACGGCACCTTACAAAAAGAAATCCGGACTGATGAAAAAGCCGCCGTACGATTACAAACAACTTTCCTCCCAGCTGATGCGCGCTCAGAATTCGGGGGCCGTTTCACAGGTTCTGATCAAGATGCGGAACAAACGGGCGCAGCTGATCACCGCAAAGCGTGACGGCTCCTATGATGAGACAGAACTCGCGCTGGCCATCATTCATGCGGAAGCGATCGAACAGGTCGCAAAGAAGAGGAAGAAAAACCTCGAGATGGAGGAGAAAGCAGAGCTTGTTCAGGAAAACGAGGAGTATGAAAAACAGCTGGAGGAAGCAGCGGATCCCCTTGGTCTGTTCGGCGGAGAGGATGAGAATTCAAGACAACTGTCTGAGGAGGAGATGGAGCAGATCCTTTCCGATCTGGAGGAGGAAATGGACGAGCTCATGAAGGAGATGGAAGAAAACGCAAAGCTGGACGAGGCACTCGACGAGATGACAAAGGTACTCTCCGGTGACATGTCTCCTGAAGACCTGGAAGAGATGAAGAAGAAGCACCGTGCGGCCGAGCAGCGGGATATCATCAAGGCGGATATGAAATATCTGAAGGCTCTTTTTGATAAGCTCTCACGCGATAAGGAGCATGCGGCCTCCTCTTCCGGCGCATCATCCTCGCCTGCTCAGTCATTTGCGGTAACATCTGCGGAAATACCGCAGGCGGCTTCTTTTGCTCCTACCGCAGGGGCGGTCACTGCCGCACCTTCTCCGGAGGGGCAGCTGATAGATGTATCGGTATGAAACAAACCGTAAAAGTATAAAGGGAAAAGGATTTCTTTTATAAGCAAAGGAGGGCAAAGTTATGTCGATCTCAAATGTAATGTCAAGATCACTGGTATCCGCGAGCAGTTCCATAAAAATGGCGCGGATGCAGAACGCAGTCAAAAGGCAGATGGAAGGACATGCAGGTGTCCTAAAAGCTGAGATCAAGCAGGATAAGGGCAAGTCGCCGGAGAAAGAAAAGGAGCTCGAAGAAACCGAGAAGAAAGCCGCTGAAGTGAAAGAATCTACCATGAATGCGCTCTCCGAAATGAATAACAATCTGAAAGAGGCTGCAAAAGAAGATCTGGCGGAAACCAGAGCGGAGAAAGCCGCTGAAAAGAAGAAGGCTGAAAAAGCGGCCGAGAAAAAGAAAGCGGAGAAGGAGAAACAGGAAGAAGCACGCAGAACGAATGTTGACGAGCAGGCAGAAAGTGCGGACGAAGAGACTACAGTCGCGGCAAATGCTGACCAGTCCGATCCAACAGCTGTTGTCGCAGAAGGAGCAACCATCAACATCGTGTCTGAAGGGATTACACCGAGCTCCGGAGCGGGAAGCTCCATAGGTGTAAAGCTGGATCTGAAAGCATGATGCATGCAGATAAACGTAGCACGACAGGAGATCAACGGGGCGCCCTCGTGGCCGATTCATTCGGTACCATCATCCCGACGAGGGATTGGATGCGAGGACACTCTGAAGATCCTCTGTCGGTAGTGATTCAGATTTATGATAAGACACGGTAAGTATTATGGACCATCCTGCCGATATATGATATGAATGGTTATATCCATGGATGGATTCATTGGGATTCAAAGCACAGGAGGTGCAGCATGACAAATACCATTCTTCTTCCGGGTATGCAGGACAACAGCCCGGTTTACGCCGCTTCTTTCCAGGGGAAAACAAAACAGGCGATCGATCAGGCACGGAAAGACGACTCTCTTTCCGCTGTTCAGATGCCGGATGCACTGGTGCAGAGACAGGCGCTGGCCAGAAAGCAGGCTCACAAGATTGTGAGTGATGCTTTTGGCAATGAGAAAAAGCTGGATGCCAATGTACAGGGCATACGGGATCACTCCGACAACCTCCGCAGGGATAATCTGGAGGCCGGCGACGAGATCGATTCACTGAAAGGTCTGATCGGAGATGCACGCAAGCTGCACGGGATCGAGGAAGGAAGTCGGGAAGACCGCGAGATCGAACTGATAAGGCGCGCAGACTCCCTCGAAGGCATGGCTTCCATGACCGACGAGGAGCGCGCCGAGGTCAGCGAGATCAGAAAGCGCGGTCTTTCACAGTCTCAGAAGGATTTCATGGAGCATACCAGTCCCTACTATGATCGGATCGAGGATCTGGAAAAACAGATCGATCAGAACGATGCCGTTATCATAGCGAACAATGCCGCCGAGCGACAGATCAAACTCGAACGCCTGAAGACAGACCCGATCGGTGATGCGCAGGAAGAAGCGGATGCGATCCTCGATGAGGCGAATAAGGATATGATCAGTTCTCTCTTCGATGAGGCGAAGGATCATATCGACGAAGAGAAGGAAAAGACCGAGGAGGCCGCGGAAGAAAAGGCAGAGGAAGAGGCTGAAGAGCAGGAAAAGATCGATGCCGTCAAGGAACGGAAGGGCGAACAGGAAGCCCTCACCGAAGCGATCCGCGAGAAACTTCAGGAGAAGGAAGAGACAGCAGCCGGCACAGACCGCACGGACGGTGATCACTCTTCACCGATACAGGAGATCCTGAATGGCATGAATACTCAGAACCTCGCCGCACCGGATCTCTCCGGCGTTAAGGAAGCGCAGGATCAGGTCAAAGCCAAGGTAAACGAGGTCCTGGATAAACTGAAACTCCTTCCCGAGGATATCAAGGGTACGAAGGTGAATGATATCGTATAACAAAAGTCATAGATTGGGGGACAAATGAGTATGAACACTATCAATTCTCTCCAGCCCGATAAGTCGGTAGATTATCAGAACAGGCTGCAGATGGCGTTCAGGGAAAGAATACCCTCTGCTGACGAAACCGGCACAACACAGACGGGAACACTGATCGCCGGATCACCGGTCAAAGTGGATATATCTGCTTTGGGAGCAGAAGAATTAGAAAAGGCAAGGCAGTCCTGGGATAATCATGCCGTAAGCGCTTTGTACAGAACCGATATCCCGATTAGCAAAAACACTGATGGAGTATACCGGATCGGCAAAGCCAGCTTTACGGAGGAAGAGTATCATGCCGCCCGTGATCTGGTGACCGGAATGGCCGGGCTATTGAAACAAGGGGCACTTGGCTATCGTGATCACACCAGAATGGCGCTTGCAGAGAGCTTGGTGGAGAAATGTGCGTCATCTGTATTCTCTGACGAGCAGAGCCGGGTTATCGTCAAGGCAATGCAGGATTTCAATGATCGGTTGAACAGTCATAACAATGAATTACTGTCGAAATCATATTACGTGGAGAACGATATCGAACCGTCGAAAGAATACTGGGGGCTGAAACAGGTTATATCCGAAGAAGCAAAGAATGCAATGGCCAGTCTCTTTGGAAGAAAGCCCAGCGGGATAGCTGCCGTAACAAGCATAGCAACAAATCGGGCATTAATAGAAAGTCTGCAAACGAAAGCTAATGAGACGGACGTAATGTCCCGGGAAGGTATGGATGAATTCGCGGCGTTTTATCGTTCGGTCATGAAACCGGTATATAGTACGCAATATCCTGCCGATATGAGATCAGATTCGGGAGCGTCCGTAGAACAAGATCTGTATGGCGACGAGGGCGTGGTCAAAATGGCGGATTTTGCTCAAAAGTGGTTACGCCAAAACCAGTAAGTATCGAGTAAGTATCGAGTCAAAAATTCCTATTGCTTTTTTGGCGCGGATTCAGTAGAATATTTACAGGAAATCATTGATTTCTATTGGGCTGGTCAAAAGACCCAGGTCCATCTTCGGCGGGGAAGTTCCCCGCCATTTTTCTCGGAGGAGATGTC
>JAIKYU010000067.1 GCA_024682835.1 Lachnospiraceae bacterium
TGAGATTCACTTTCGATTATTTCAAGTCTTCTGTTTACGCGTACTTCACCATGGAAACGGACAAATCGGATTATTATATTCGATCAATTTACCTGCCGGGTAATCCTGTGTATCTGAATCGGATCCAGGCATTCCTTCAGGACGAATAGGATACAGCTGCATTAAAAGCAGTACTTCTAACAGGCTTTTCTTCAGAGAAAAGCCTTTATTCTTTTGGGGGCCTTTCGTCAAAGAAAAGCCTGCTGGGCTTATCTTGCCATAAAAGCTCCGGGTGGATTTCGGAAAGACATCTGCTACCGTTCACTACCTCGCGAGTCAGAGAAAAATATCCCACTTTTCGGGGATTTACAAGCACAGACAGCGACTGCAAAATCGTAATACACTTCGTTCGATTTTGCATCGCTGTCGCTTGCTCAGGCTGCCGCCCGAGACCTGCTTGGGCTTCGCCCAAACCCTGCCGCTTCGCGGCACTGGTGTATGCCGGACGGATTAAGAGGTTTTTCGATATGGATAGGCCCGTATCATATCTATAAACCATACTCATATGCCACAGGGGGAAAGCCTTCCTCCTCGCGTGAGCCTACGACTGAAGGCGCCCCGACAGAACCGGGACGCCTTCAGTCGTAGGCTCACGCGCCCCCTTCCCGGCTGTTGTACTTCTTTGGCTCTCGCGAAGATCATGAAAAAAGGGTAGATCGGATCAAACAGCAGGTTCTCGACGTCATTCTGCCCGTGGGATGATACCGGACGGGGAAGTCTGTGTCAAGGGTTCCCTTCGGCTTGCGCCCTTGACACAGACTTCCCCATCCGGTGTATGGGCAGCTAAGGCAGAATGACGATCCACAGGCTTATCCAGCCTGTGAATGTATTCTGCAGGTGACCCGAAATCAGAAATCTGCTCTATAGATAAATGAAACAGGTTGATGATGCGAATCAAGTCGGGAAGGAGGGGTGACCTGCAATGGAAAACCACATAGATCAGGCAAGTACTGCGGATACCTCTCAGTTTTCCACGAAGAAGTCAGCGCAGAATCCCTTGTCCCGGCCATCCCGTTCTGATACAATAAAGCTCGAGAGTGCCGAGATCGAAGACATGAGAAGAAAGATCAAGGCAAAGGAACGACAACTGAGAGTAAAGGAGGCGATAGCACCATTCATCAGAGAAGGAAGTAAGATCGTAACCTGTGACAGGATAAACAGCCGTTACAAGATCCGCATCCCTGTCGCTTTGCGGAATGACGACACGGAAAAGATTACCGCAAGAAGCGAGGCAGAGGTATATGAGAAGGCTTATCTGTATCTGTTCGGAGATGACAACCATACGATCCGCGCATTATTCGAACAGATGCTGTCGATCAAGAAGGAAGACCTGGACACCTCTTCGCTTACGGTAGACAGATATCGACAGCTTTGGGAAAAGCACTACGAAAATGATTCCATTGCAGACAGGCAGATCGCGGAGCTTGAGACACCCGATATCAAGCAGTTTTTTAAACGGGTGACCGCAGGACGGGTTATAAGCCGTAGGGGGTTCGTGAACATCAAGAGCATTCTGAATGCGATCTATGATGTGGCGGTTGATCGGGGAATCGTTTCGTTGAACTTAAGCCGTGCTGTGAGCAACAGTGAGCTGAAATTCAAGGCGGTGGACAACAGCAATATCCGCTATACGGACGATGACCGTGATGCGCTCCTCACGTATCTGGATGCGATGCCGGACAAAAGTGATTATGAGTACGGGATCATCTTGATGTTCTGTCTGTGCATCCGTATCGGAGAGCTCAGGGCACTCAGATGGGACGATGTGGATTTCTACCGGCACACCATACGCATTTCAAGGGAGATCGTCCTCAGGCGCAACCAGTCCGGAAAGAACCGCTTTGTGGAAGTGAATCATACCAAGGGCGGTGAACATGGTGCCAGGGTGCTGCCGTTGTCGGAAAGGGCGGAAGATGTGCTAAGACTGCTACGTGAAAGAGAGCAGGCTTCGGAATACATCCTGTCAAATAAGGCCGGGCAGCCGCTGGGCGGCAACAAGTTCAACCAGCATCTGGAAAGAGCAACAACGGCGGTAGGGATCCCGTATCTGTCCAGTCACAAAATCCGGTTCTGGTCGGTCACAGCGCTCGCCAGAGCCACCGGCGGAGACATCCAGACAGTGATGTATGCAGCAGGACATAACGACAAAAACACTACGCTGCATTATATCAGGGCTGTTCAGTCTGACACACAGGTAGACGCGATCAAGGCTTGTTTCGCCTGATGGAATTCTCCGGAAATGCGCATATTACGCAGCTTCCGGAAAAAGCAGACCACTTGCAGACCACTTTTTTGAAGCAACAAAAAAACGGAACCCCAGGATTTTCAAGGATTCCGATGAAGCGATAGACGGGGCTCGAACCCGCGGTCTCCACCTTGGCAAGGTGGCGCTTTACCAACTAAGCTACTATCGCGCAACAACAAACATTATATGAGATTGTTTCATTGTTGTCAAGTCAAAATTCAAATTAAATCTCTGAATTTTTTCTCTATGTTTTTCTCTTTGCTTTCTCTCCCTTTACTCTCCGATGATCCCCCCGCTTATTGCACAATCAGATTCGTATATCCCATGAGATCATAATCGATTGCCCGCGCTGCTTCTCTTCCCTGCCGGATGGCCTTGACCACAAGGGACTGTCCGGTGTGCATGTCGCCGGCGCAGAACACGCCCGGCACGGAAGTCAGGAACTCTCCGTCCGGCGTCTGCACGTTTCCGCGATTGTCGCGTTGCACGGAAAACGCGTCAGCGACATAATCCTCTGCTCCGATAAATCCGGCCGCAATCAGAAGCAGTTCACAGGGCAGCTCCTGTTCCGATCCGGGGATTTCCTTCATGACCCTGCGGCCGTTTTCGACCTCCCAGGCAAGTTTCACTGTTTTCACAGCCGCGAGCGCTCCCCTGCTGTCCTTGATGAATTCCTTCACCGTCGTCTCATAAATACGCGGGTCGCTTCCGTAAACAGCAATCGCCTCCTCCTGGCCATAATCCGTCTTCAGGACATTGGGCCACTCCGGCCAGGGATTGTCATCCGTCCTTGCTTCCGGCGGCTTGGGCATCATCTCGATCTGCACGACGCTCACGGCGCCATGCCGTATGCAGGTTCCCAGGCAATCATTTCCGGTATCTCCGCCTCCGACAATCACGACATGTTTTCCTTTTGCGTTGACGCTTCCCGTCTGCTTCCAATCCGAATCCAGCAGCGCCTTGGTGTTGCCGCGCAGGAAATCCACCGCGAAACAGATTCCCTCCGCGTCCCTGCCGGGCGCATTCAGGTCACGAGGTCTGGAGGCTCCGCAGGAGAGCAGCACGCGGTCATATGTCGATAAAAGCTCGCCTGCCTCCACATTCCGTCCGACATCCGCGCCGGTAATGAAAGAGATTCCCTCCTCTTCCATGACCCTGAGCTTTCGCTCCACGAACCGTTTTTCCAGCTTCATGTTGGGAATACCATACATCAAAAGTCCGCCCGGTCTGTCGAACCGCTCATACACCGTCACGGAATGTCCGCGCCGGTTCAGCAGATCTGCCGCCGAAAGGCCGGAAGGTCCGGATCCGACGATTGCGATCTTCTTTCCCGTGCGCGCTGTCGGCGGCTCTGCTGCCGCCCATCCCTCCTGGTATGCTTTTTCGACGATTGCAAGCTCCGTCTCTTTTCCCCCGACGGGAGCTCCGTTCAGATGACAGGTGCAGGCCACCTCACACAGCGCCGGGCAGACACGGCCGGTGAATTCCGGAAAACTGTTGGTCTTTTTCAATCTGTGCCAGGCTTCCTTCCAGTTCCCCCGGTATACCAGGTCATTCCATTCCGGGATCAGATTATGCAGCGGGCATCCGGTGGTTCTACCCATAAGATCCACGCCTGCCTGACAGAACGGGACGCCGCATTCCATGCAGCGCGAAGCCTGAATTCTGCGCTCCTTCTCCGGCAACGGCTGATGGAATTCCTGCCAGTTGCAGATCCGTTTTTCCGGCGGCACGGCCGGTGCGCTTTTTCTCTCATATTCCAAAAATCCGGTTGGTTTTCCCATTGTACTGCTCCTCTGTCAACATGGTTAATCACTGACAAACTCATTTCGGAACGTTGCCGCAGCTCGTCTTCATTGCACTCTCAAACGGCATCGTGTTTCCTATCTGTGACAGGCATAAAACGCTTCCATCTGCGCCTGCTCGCGGCTTAAGCCTTTTTCCTCCATCTGGCCGATAGCCGTCAGAATCCGCTGATAATCGTGAGGAATAATCTTCTTAAAATGCGGAAGCCATCCGGCAAAATCATCCAGAATCTCCCGTCCCCTGGGGGAACCGGTCAGTGCGACGTGCTCCGTAATCAGATCCTTCAGCTGCTGTACATCATATTTCGAGGTGATCTCCTGGGAGGAGACCATATCCTTGTTGATTCTCGTATACAGATCCGCTTCCGGATCCAGCACATACGCGATTCCGCCCGACATACCCGCGGCAAAATTCTTTCCGGTACGTCCGAGAATGACAGCCACACCGCCGGTCATGTACTCGCATCCATGCTCTCCGACGCCCTCAACCACCGCCATGGCGCCGGAATTGCGCACGCAGAAGCGTTCTCCCGCCACGCCGCTGATAAAGACCTTTCCGCTCGTAGCGCCATATAATGCCACATTCCCGATGATGATGTTATCCTCCCGGCGGAACAAAGTTCCCGCAGGGGGCACAACGATCAGCTTGCCGCCCGATAGCCCCTTTCCGAAATAGTCATTCGCATCCCCTTCCAGCCGGATGGTCAGACCCTGCGGAATGAACGCGCCAAAGGATTGCCCGCCGGCGCCCTTTGCCCTGACCGTGTAGGTATCCTCGGGAAGCTTCTGATCACCGAAGCGACGTGTGATTTCCGAGCCGAAAATGGATCCGAATGCCCGATCCGTGTTCATGACATCGATTGAAAGCTCAGCCGCTTCGCCTTTCTGCAGCGCTTTGTCAAACCGCTTCAGCAGAATTTTTTCATCCGGCGTCGTCTGCAGTTTAAAATCATAGACATGCTTGGGATCGAACTGCGTCTGTTTCCGGCCGCCCTTCTTTCCGGCATACGGATTATTTAAGATACCGGAGAGATCGATTTTGGTGTGGCGGCCGCAAAGGTCCTGCCGAAGCTCCAGCAAATCGTTCCGACCAATCAGTTCTTCGACACTGTGCACCCCGAGGGCTGCCATGATCTCTCTCAGCTCACGCGCCACAAAGCGCATGAAATTCATCACATATTCGGGCTTTCCGCGGAAGCGTTTCCTTAACTCGGGGTTCTGCGTCGCCACGCCCACAGGACAGGTGTCCAGATTGCAGACGCGCATCATGACGCAGCCCATGGTAACAAGCGGTGCCGTGGCAAAGCCGAATTCCTCCGCTCCGAGCATCGCGGCAATCGCGACGTCCCGCCCGCTCATAAGCTTTCCGTCCGCCTCGATCCGCACCTTATTGCGCAGATGATTCATGATCAGCGTCTGATGCGTCTCGGCAATGCCAAGTTCCCACGGAAGCCCCGCGTTGTGGATCGAGGATTTGGGCGCCGCTCCGGTTCCTCCGTCATAGCCGGACACCAGAACGACCTGCGCGCCGGCCTTGGCGACACCCGCCGCGACCGTTCCCACGCCGGCCTCCGACACCAGCTTCACGGAAATTCTGGCCTCCCGGTTGGCGTTTTTCAGATCGAAGATCAACTGTGCCAGATCCTCGATGGAGTAAATATCGTGATGGGGCGGGGGAGAAATCAGAGACACGCCGGGCGTGGAATGCCTCGTCTTTGCAATCCAGGGATAGACCTTGCTCCCCGGGAGATGCCCGCCCTCTCCGGGCTTTGCGCCCTGCGCCATCTTGATCTGGATTTCCTTTGCCGAAATCAGGTAACTGCTCGTCACGCCGAAACGGCCGGATGCGACCTGCTTGATCGCGGAGCACTTATCCTCTTTACTTCCCGCGCTTTCCAGACGTTCCGGGCTCTCGCCGCCCTCTCCGGAATTTGATTTCCCGCCCAGCGCATTCATCGCGAGCGCCATCGTCTCGTGCGCCTCCTGGGAAATGGATCCATAGGACATGGCGCCGGTTTTGAAACGCTTTACGATTTCATCCTCGCTCTCGACCTCCTCGAGCGGAATCCCCTTTTGCGGATAGCGGAACTTCAGCAGTCCCCGCAGATTCCGAACGGAATCCTCCTTATTGACCAGTCCGGTATACTGCTTAAACAGTTCATAATCTCCTCTTCTGGTTGATTCCTGCAGCAGATGGATTGTCTTCGGATTATAAAGATGCTCTTCGCCGCCGGATCTGCATTTGTGGCGTCCCAGGCTGTCCAGCGTCAGATCATTCTGCAGTCCCAACGGATCAAATGCCTGATCGTGCAGCGTTTCCACATCGTTTTCTATATCCTCCAGTCCGATACCGCCGATGCGGCTCACCGTTCCGGTAAAATACTTGTCGATCACACTCCGGTCGATTCCGATCGCCTCAAAGATCTGGGAACCCTGATAAGACTGGATCGTGGAAATGCCCATCTTGGATGCGATCTTGACAATCCCATGCAGCACCGCATGATTATAATCATCCACGGCCGCGTAGTAATCCTTATCCAGCATGCCGCTCTCAATGAGTCCCGCGATGGATTCCTGCGCCAGATAGGGATTGACTGCGCTCGCTCCGTATCCGAGGAGGGTTGCAAAATGATGCACTTCCCGCGGTTCGGCCGATTCCAGAATCAGGGAAAGCGACGTCGCCTTTTTGGTTCGCACCAGATACTGCCTGAGCGCCGATACCGCCAGAAGCGACGGGATCGCCACATGATTCTCATCCACATCCCGATCGGACAGGATCACGATATTCGTGCCGTCCCGGTATGCCTTGTCCACCTCCATGAACAGACGCTCCAACGCCTTCTCCAGTCTTGTATTCACGTAATAGACGATGGGAATCGTCTGGACCTTGAAGCCCTCTCTCTGCATCGTCTTGATTTTCAACAGATCCGTGTTTGTCAGGATCGGATTGTTGACCATCAGCATGCTGCAGTTTGCCGCATCCTCCTTAAGAAGATTGCCGTCACGCCCGAGATACACTTCCGTCGCCGTCACAATCTCCTCACGAATGGCATCGATTGGCGGATTGGTAACCTGTGCAAAGAGCTGTTTGAAGTAGTTAAACAACGGCTGATGATGCGAGGAGAGTACCGGCAGCGGAATATCAATTCCCATGGAACAGATCGCTTCCGCGCCGTCCCGCGCCATCGGCAGGATGGTTTCCTTGAGCTCCTCATAGGTGTAGCCGAAAGCCTTCTGCATCCGGCCGCGTTCCTCTTCTGTATAGGTTGCGATCCTTTTGTTCGGTATCTTCAGATCATGCAGGGTGACCAGATGATCATTGAGCCATTCACCGTAAGGATTGCGTTTCGCGTAGCGCTCCTTGCACTCCTCGTCGTCAATCAGCCGTCCCTCGACGGTATCGACAAGCAGCATCTTACCGGGACGCAGGCGATCCTTTTTCACGATCTTTTCCGGCGGCACCGGAAGAACACCCACCTCGGAGGAAAGAATCAGCGTGTCATCCGAGGTGATATAGTAGCGCGACGGCCTTAAGCCGTTCCGATCCAGCACGGCACCCATGATATCCCCGTCGCAGAACAGGATCGCTGCCGGTCCGTCCCAGGGCTCCATCATGGTGGAGTAATATTGATAAAAATCCCTCTTGCTCTGGCTCATGGTCTTATTGTTCACCCAGGGCTCCGGGATGGTAATCATCACCGCAAGCGGGAGTTCCATGCCGTTCATCACCAGAAATTCCAGCGTGTTGTCGAGCATGGCGGAATCCGATCCCTCAACGTTGATCGCCGGCAGCACCCGGACAAGATCCTCCTTCAGGTAATCGGAATCCATCGTTTCCTCGCGGGCCAGCATCTTGTCTGCGTTGCCGCGGATCGTGTTGATCTCGCCGTTATGCACGATAAAGCGGTTCGGATGTGCGCGCTCCCAGCTTGGATTCGTGTTGGTGGAAAAGCGGGAGTGCACAATCGCGATTGCGGATGTATAATCCTCGTCCTGCAGATCCTGATAAAAGGTTCGAAGCTGTCCAACCAGAAACATTCCCTTGTAAACAACGGTCCGTGAAGACAGGGAGCAGATATAGGTAGCGTCCGCTCCCTGTTCAAATTCCCGGCGCACGACATACAGTTTTCTGTCAAAGGCGATACCCTTTTCCACATTCTCCGGCTTTCCGACAAATGCCTGCTGAATGCACGGCATGCAGGAAAGTGCCTGATGTCCGAGCACTTTCTCGCAGACCGGCACATCGCGCCATGCCAGAAACGGCAGTCCTGCTTTTGTGCAGAGCGTCTCAAACATCTTTTTTGACTGAGAGCGTTTCAGTTCATCCTGCGGCAAAAAGAACATGCCGACACCGTACTCCCGCTCCGGCGGCAGCACAACGCCCTCAGCCTTCATCTTCTTTTCATAGAAGGAATGGCAAATCTGCAGCAGAATTCCCACGCCGTCGCCGGTCTTGCCCTCTGCGTCCTTGCCGGCACGGTGTTCCAAATTCTCAACGATCTGGAGTGCGTTTTCCACGGTTTCTCTGCTCTTTATCCCGTGGATGTTGACAATGGCACCGATTCCACAGGCATCATGTTCAAAACGCTCATCATAGAGCGGCGGCTTTTTTACATTCCTTCTTGCGTCAAACATATCCTTCTCTCCGATTGATACCGGTTTGTCACTCGATCGATTTAACCGGTCTTCTCCTTATGATTCGCCGATCACTCACTGAACAGAAGCTCGGAATAGGTCGGGAACGGCCAGTATTCCGCGTCTGTCTTGGCTTCCAGCTGATCAGCCAGGTCCCTGGCTTTTGCCATATCGGCCAGTATTGTCTTATGGATATAGCGCATCGCCTTCTCCGCGTCCGCCGGGATCTTGTCCATATCAGCGGCGAGCTTCGCGTTGCAGTCGGCCAGCTGATCGGTCAGCGAAGCGAGCTGATCGGCAAGCTTTGTCTCATATCCGCTTTTCACTCCCGCTTCCTTTTTGGATGCAGCCCGTTCACAGAGCTCTGTCGCATACGCGCTGGCTGCCGGCAGGATTTCATGATCAATCATATCGATCATGGTCCGCGCCTCGATCTCGATGGTCGCGTTGTAGGTCTCCATATGAATGTTTGCTCTGGCGACCAGCTCCTCCTCCGTGTAAATGTTATTGTCTGTATAAAGCTTCACATTCTTCCGGGAAGCATAGTACGGCAGCGCATCCGCCGTCGAAACCAGATTGGCGAGACCCCGTCCTTTGGCCTCCTTCACCCAGCTGGCATCGTATCCGTTTCCGTTAAAGATGATGCGCTGATGTTCCGTAAATACTTTCTTAAGAAGCTTCTGCAGATCACCCTGGAAATCCTTGGATTTTTCCAGCTTATCCGCAAACTCCTTGAGTTCCTGTGCCATGATCGTGTTGAGCGCGATATTCGGCCCGGAGATGGACTGCGAGCTGCCCAGCATGCGGAACTCAAACTTGTTGCCGGTGAAGGCCATCGGTGAGGTCCGGTTGCGGTCCGTGTTATCCTGCGGAATCGCGGGAAGGACATCCACCCCGATGGTCAGCGAACGCTTTCCGCCGGCTTTAAAGGATGTTCCCTTAATGATGCTCTCCACAACCGCTTCCAGCTCGTCTCCGAGGAAAATGGAAATGATGGCCGGCGGCGCCTCCTGCGCGCCCAGACGATGATCATTGCCGGCGCTCGCAACCGTCACGCGAAGAGCCTCCTGATACTCATCAACCCCCTTGACAAACGCGGCAAGGAACAGCAGGAACTGCGCATTCTGACGCGGTGTGGAACCGGGCTTGAACAGATTCTTCCCGGTATCCGTCGAAAGGGACCAGTTGTCGTGTTTTCCGGATCCGTTGACCCCCGCATAGGGCTTCTCATGCAGCAGGCAGTGGAAGCCGTGACGGTCCGCGATCGTCTTCATGAGCTCCATCGCGAGCTGGTTCTGGTCACAGGCAGCATTGGCATCCGCATAGACCGGCGCCATCTCATGCTGAGAGGGTGCCACTTCGTTGTGCTTGGTCTTCGACAGCACGCCGACACGCCACAGTTCCGCGTCCAGATCTGCCATGAAGGCCGCCACGCGCGGCTTGATCTGGCCGAAATAATGATCCTCCAGTTCCTGTCCCTTGGGCGGTTTGTTACCAAACAGCGTTCTTCCGGTCAGGCGAAGATCCAGTCTCTTCTCATAAAGTTCCTTATCAATCAGGAAATATTCCTGCTCCGGTCCCACCTGTGCCGTGACCCGTCTGGTCTCGTTGTCCCCGAACAGACGCAGAATCCGGATCGACTGGCGGCTCACCTCATCCATTGACCGCAGCAGGGGCGTCTTCTTGTCAAGCGCCTGTCCGCCGTAGGAGCAGAAAACGGTAGGAATGTAGAGGGATCCGTTTTTGACAAACGCAAAAGAAGTCGGATCCCACGCTGTATATCCGCGGGCCTCAAAGGTCGCCCTGAGACCGCCGGACGGGAAACTGGATGCGTCGGGTTCTCCTTTCACCAGCTCCTTGCCGGAGAACTCCATGAGGATCCGGCCACCCTCTGTCGGTGCAATAAAGCTGTCATGCTTCTCCGCAGTGACGCCGGTCATGGGCTGGAACCAGTGGGTATAGTGCGTCGCTCCCTTTTCAAGGGCCCACTGTTTCATCGCCTCCGCAATTTCATTCGCGGTGGCAAGATCAAGCGAATTGCCGTCGCTGATGCATTTCTTCCACGCGCCGTACGCCATCGGCGAAAGACGCTCTTTCATCCTTTCTTCATTAAATACCATGCTGCCGAAAAGTTCTGTGATTCTGGATTTCGATGTTTCCATCACCTGCCTCCTCTCTTTCTTCAGGATACCGGTTTATGATGCAAAAAGGCGTCGACGGGATTTCCCGTCAACGCCTTTGTTGACCTTCCACATGATACGCGCCGGTAAAGTTTTTTGTCAAGACTTTTTTTGAAAACCTGTCAGCCTGCCCTATTCCACATCCTGCAGCGCATCGTAATTCTCTTCGCCGGTGCGGACCTTGACCACGCGGCTGACGTTATAGACAAAGATCTTGCCGTCTCCGATATGTCCGGTATAGAGCACCTTCTTCGCTGCTTCGATGACCCTGTCGACCGGTATCTTGGAGACGATCACCTCCACCTTGATTTTCGGCAGGAGGGTGGCATCCATCTCAACACCGCGGTACCGTTCGCCGCTTCCCTTCTGGATACCGCAGCCCATGACCTGCGTCATCGTCATACCGGTCACCCCGAGATCATTCAGCGCGCGCTTGAGCGTGTCAAATTTCGTAAGCTTGCAGATAATGGAAACCTTGTGAATTCCGGAATCAAACTCGTGCTCCAGCGGGGCTTCCTTTACGACCTTGACAGCGGCATCGCGCTGAGACGCGCTCGCTTCGGCATAATCCCTTGTTCCGAGATCCGTGTTCTCATTGGCATCCACGATCATCGTGTTGGACACATCCATGATGGAGAATCCGGAATAGGCGCTTGCCAGGCCATGCTCCGTCGCATCCAGACCGGTTATCTCCTCCTCCTCTGTGACGCGCAGTCCGAAGATGGCCTTGATCACCAGAAACGCGATGGTGATAGTCACCGCCGTCCAGGCCGCGACAGCCACAAAACCAAGAAGCTGAATGCCAAGCTGCTTCACACCGCCGCCGTAGAACAGTCCCGCAACACTGTCATTGCCCGGTGCAGAGGTGGTCGCAAACAGACCGACCGCGATGGTCCCCCAGATGCCGTTCATCATATGAACCGCCACGGCACCGACAGGATCGTCGACGCGCATCTTCTCATCAAGGAACCAGACACCGAACACCACCAGCAGGCCGGAAACCGCACCGATCACGATCGCGCCGAAGGCATCCGTCACATCACAGGGCGCGGTGATCGCGACAAGTCCCGCCAGTGACGCGTTCAGGCTCATGGATATATCGGGCTTTCCATACTTGACCCAGGTAAAGATCATGGTCACGACCGTGGCGACAGCAGGCGCGATGGTCGTCGTGACAAACACCGACGCCAGCTGATCAAGACTTGTGCAGGCAGCGCCGTTAAATCCATACCAGCCAAGCCACAGGATGAAAACGCCGAGCGCACCGATCGGCAGGTTATGACCGGGGAAGGCATTGACCCTGGTGATCTTTCCGTCTTTATTCTTTGTAAACTTCCCGATTCTGGGTCCGAGAAACGCGGCGCCGATGAGTGCGGAGATACCTCCTACCATATGAATCGCGCAGGAGCCCGCAAAATCGTGAAAGCCGAGATTGGCCAGCCAGCCGCCTCCCCAGATCCAATGCGCTTCGATAGGATAGATCAGCGCGGAGATCACGGCCGAATAGACACAGTAGGAAATAAACCGCGTACGTTCCGCCATGGCTCCCGACACGATGGTCGCTGTCGTCGCACAGAAAACCAGGTTGAAGACAAAATTGGACCAGTCAAAATTCTGGTAATCCGTAAAGATCGCCAGGCTGGGCATTCCGATCACACCGCCGATATCCTGTCCCAGAAGCAGACCAAAGCCAAGAGGAATAAACACGCAGGTACCGATACAGAAGTCCATCAGATTCTTCATAAGGATGTTTCCTGTATTCTTTGCACGCGTAAAGCCCGCCTCTACCATGGCAAATCCGGCCTGCATCCAGAAAACCAGCGCAGCACCGATCAGAAACCACACACCGAAGAGCTGTCCGTTCATCAATTCCATTAATTCTTCCATCTCTTCTTCCTCCTCTCTACATGACAGTTGATTACTGACACCTCTGTTCTCTTGTTTCTTCCGTGCTTTCTGCGCGCCAAAAGCCCGGATAAACGACAAACGCGACAAGGGAGCCGGTCCCTGCCGACTCCCTTGTCGCGTTTAATGGTTCACATCATGCGACAGATTCTCGCGGTTGTCAAGACCCAATTTCAGACATTTTCAAAAACGCTTGACAAATCTTTTTTTGCGCGTATCATGTGGAATGTCAACAAGGGCGTTGGCGGGTAATCCCGTCAACGCTTTTTTTGTTTTGATTGGCACCGGCCCGGCAAAGGGTGCCGTGCCTGAAAAAGGGGAAATATCTATGTGCTCAATTATGGGATTAACAGACAGATCAATTGACATGGGGACCTTGCGGGAGTATCTGGACCGCACGATTTCACGCGGCCCGGATATGAGCCGCGTGATGGAGGCGGGAGACGGCTACCTGTGCTTTCACCGCCTTGCGATCATGGGACTTACCAAAGAAGGGATGCAGCCCTTTTCGCTGAACGGGGACAGCATCGTCTGCAATGGAGAAATATATGGCTTCCGGGAGTTGAAAAAACAGCTTGCGGATCGCTACGAATTTCAGAGCGGAAGCGACTGCGAGATTCTGCTTCCTCTTTATCATGAATACGGAACGGACATGTTCCGGATGCTGGGTTCGGAATTCGCGCTGATTCTTTACGATCACCAGCGCGACACCTTTCTGGCAGCGCGTGATCCGATCGGAATCCGTCCTCTCTATTACGGCTCGCTTCCTTCCGGCGACATGGCGTTTGCATCGGAGCCCAAAAACCTCGTGGGGCTGTGCGAGACCATCCGGCCGTTCCCGCCCGGGCACTACTATCTGAACGGAGAATTCATCCGCTATATCGATCTGACCTCGGTGCAGACGTATCTTCCCGACGATACGGAGGCCGCGTCTTCGGGCATCCGCGAACGGCTGATCCGTTCGGTGGAAACGCGTCTGGACGCGGACGCGCCCCTGGGCTTTCTTCTGTCCGGCGGACTGGATTCCAGCCTTGTCTGCGCGATCAGCGCGAAGCTTCTCGGACGCAGGATCCGCACCTTTGCCATCGGAATGGAGCAGGACGCCATTGATCTCAAGTATGCGAAACAGGTGGCGGATTATATCGGTGCCGATCACACGGAGGTCTATATGACCAAAGACGAAGTAATCGCTTCGCTTCCCGAGGTGGTGAAGCTGCTTGGCACCTGGGATATCACGACCATCCGCGCAAGCATGGGCATGTATCTCTGCTGCAAAGCGATCCATGACACGACGGATGTCCGAGTGCTCATGACAGGTGAAATATCCGACGAGCTCTTTGGTTACAAGTATACCGACTTCGCGCCGGATCCGGAGAGTTTCCAGGCGGAATCGAAGAAACGCGTGGATGAACTGCATATGTATGACGTGCTTCGCGCGGACCGCTGCATCAGCGTCAATTCGCTTGAGGCGCGGGTTCCGTTCGGAGACACGGAATTTGTCCGCTACGTCATGTCTCTGGATCCGCGGATCAAAATGAACACCCGGGATATTGGAAAATATCTGCTCCGTCACGCCTTTGAAAAGGACCGGATCCTGCCGGATTCCATCCTCTGGCGTCAGAAAGCCGCCTTTTCCGACGCGGTGGGACATTCCATGGTGGATGATCTCAAGGAATACGCGGAAACAAAATACACGGATGCCGAATACGAAGAAAAAAGGAAACAGTATACCTACTGTATGCCGTTTACCAAAGAAAGCCTGCTTTACCGGGAACTCTTTGAAAGCTTCTATCCGGGTCAGGCCGAAATGATCAAGGATTACTGGATGCCGAACCGTTCATGGGAAGGCTGCAATGTGAATGATCCGTCCGCGAGAGTGCTCGCCAACTACGGGGAAAGCGGTCATTAAGGAGGCGTTATGGTCAAGTATGTATTTGTTACCGGCGGTGTGGTCTCCGGACTCGGAAAGGGCATCACTGCAGCGTCACTGGGAAGGCTTCTGAAAGCCAGAGGATATCACGTGACCATGCAGAAGCTGGATCCCTATATCAATATCGATCCGGGTACCATGAATCCGGTTCAGCACGGCGAAGTGTTCGTCACGGAGGACGGAACGGAGACCGATCTGGATCTGGGGCATTATGAGCGCTTTATCGATGAGAATCTCGGACGAAACGCCAATGTCACCACCGGCAAAATATACTGGTCCGTGCTGCAAAAGGAACGCCGGGGCGATTACGGCGGTCATACGGTACAGGTGATCCCGCATGTAACCGACGAAATCAAGAGCCGGTTCTACCGCAACTATGACGAAACGCAGACCACGATCGCCATCATAGAAGTCGGCGGCACCGTGGGCGACATCGAAAGCCAGCCGTTTCTGGAGGCTATCCGTCAGTTTCAACGGGAGGTAGGATTTCAGAATGCCATTCTTCTGCTGGTTTCATTGATCCCCTATCTGAAATGCTCGGCAGAGCTGAAGACAAAACCCACGC
This sequence comes from Lachnospiraceae bacterium, assembly GCA_024682835.1. GTDB lineage: Bacteria > Bacillota > Clostridia > Lachnospirales > Lachnospiraceae > Butyrivibrio. The sequence continues at coordinate 15,305 of JAIKYU010000067.1, forward strand.
AGAACGCCGTCAAAACCCTGCAGGGAATGGGGCTCCAGCCGAACATCATCGTCTGCCGGAGTGAAATGCCGATCGACCCGTCCGTTCGGGAAAAGGTCGGCCTGTTCTGTAATGTTCCCGCTTCCCATGTCCTGCAGAACCTGGATCTGCAGTATCTCTATGAGGCTCCTCTGATGATGGAGGAGGAAAAACTGGCGCAGATCGTCTGCGAAGATCTGGCGCTTCCCTGCCCGGAACCCGATCTGCGCGATTGGCAGCAGACAGTGGAAACCCTCCGCAGCCTCAACAATGAAAAACCGGTGCGGATCGCCATCGTCGGAAAGTATACAGCCCTTCACGACGCCTATCTCAGCGTGGTTGAGGCGCTCAAACACGGCGGCATCAAAAACGGAACCGCCGTTGAAATCGCATGGGTGGATTCGGAAAAGGTTCATGCGGATAACGTGGCCTCCGTTTTTGCCGGCATAGACGGAATTCTGGTGCCGGGCGGCTTCGGAGACAGAGGGATTGAGGGAATGGTGGATGCCATACGGTATGCACGGGAACAGAAGATTCCCTATCTCGGAATCTGTCTGGGCATGCAGCTGGCCATTGTGGAGATCGCAAGGGATCTGGCCGGACTGAACGGAGCCAATTCGATTGAAATCGATCCAAACACCCCGCATCCGGTCATCCATCTGCTTCCCGAGCAGAATGGGGTAGAAGATCTGGGCGGCACGCTTCGATTGGGCTCCTGGCCCTGTGTGCTGCGGGAGGGCACCCTTGCGCTCTCACTCTACGAAACACCGGAGATCACGGAACGTCACCGCCATCGGTATGAGGTAAACAATGATTATCGGGAACGTCTGAAGACAGCCGGTATGGTTCTGTCCGGCTTTTCACCTGACGGACGGATCGTGGAAATGATGGAGCTGACGGCGGATGTTCATCCGTTTTTTGTGGCGACCCAGGCTCATCCGGAATTCAAATCCAGGCCCAACCGTCCGCATCCGCTGTTTGCGGGCTTCATCAAAGCGGCCATGAACGCGGGGAGCACAAAGAACGATTCAGCGTCTGGGTCTTAATTCATCCCGGAGATCCTCCGCCAGGATTCTCAAGGCGGGAGGCGTCTGCCTGTTGCGCAGAAGGGGCATGACAAGCTGCGCGGCCGTCTCCTTACTGCCGCATTGACAGTTCAGCGCGGCCAGCAGATAGTGAAAGGTCATTTCATCCATCCCGGCAATAGGGAAGCTTTCTGTTTCCATCGCCCTGCTCAGTCGGTCTGTCGCCATGGACAGACAATGCTTCTCCATATCGCGAAGCTGCTGCACCTGTTTATCCGGCACGGATTTCCCCTCTGCCGCATCCTTCTCCAGCATTTCTCTCCAGCCCCGGATCAGCCACGCCGTATGAAGCGCAATATAACCGGTCTCGGACGGCTTCGCCCCCCGAACCATGGCATCCTTCATGGCGCATCGAATCCGGGCGTATGCGGTCTCGTAGGAATACACAGGTTCCTCTTCCAGCCCCTGATCAGGCTTCATCCATTGCCGCAATGCCTTGATTTCCCGTTCCGTAATGGATTCAAACCGGGAGAGAAACGCCGTGTGTCCGCACTGCGGGCACACCACCACTGTATATTTTTCCGCGTCGGCCGGCTCATACCGCTGTCTGAGGTCCATATCCCGGCCGGTCACCCGGTTCTTTCCGGAGCGAATGAGCCTGGTCGGAGCCACCACCTCACAGACGGGGCAATGATACTCTCTGACATAGAGCACATCAGCCTCGGCGTTGAAAAGATCTTCTGTGACTGCGTCGATTTCCTTTTCACTTCCGGGTAATTGTCCGCGCATTCAGGAAGCTCCTCCGTTCTTTTTCTCCAATGCGGCGATCAGCTTCTGCTTCAGCACATAGCTTTTTGCCATCAGCTTGTGCATACTGACAGCCACCTCCTTGCTGCCGTCTGTCACGTAGTGCTCGAAGTAGGAAAGCCAGAATCTGCTGCATATCTGCGGTGTGATCCCGTAGGTGCGCCCGGGATATCCCGGATCCTGCTTCGGCGTGGCCATCAGCTCCGCAAAGAGACACTGCATATCAAAAATCGGGTGGCCGTTGGCACTGCCCGCTACATCGACCAGCAGCGGTTCTCCGTCCAGCAGGAGAATGCTGTTCAGATCCAGATTTCCGTTTACCCAGGTCTCCCGATCCGGCAGGTTGCGAATCAGATTGGCGATTTCATTCAGTTCCTGATCGGAAAGCAGCCCCCTGGCCTCATTGATCCATTCGACGTAGCGGGTCTTGATATCGGGGAAAATATCCTGCGAGACACGGATTTCATGGAGTTCCTGCATGGTGGCGGCAAAATCTGCGGCGATCTGTTCGGTCTCCTCCGGACGCTGTGCCAAAATGTGCGAAATAGCATCGGCGCCGGTTTTTTCATAGATAATGCCATATCGGTCACCGCACATCACGACATCATAAGGGATCAGCGTCGGCACACCGGCAATCATGGAGGCACGCGCGAGCTCCCGTTCCCTGTATACCACAGAAAGCGGCACATCCTTGCCGTAGACCTTGACCATTTCATCATCCGTCAGGGAGAAATATTCGCCGTTAAGCGAACTGCTGATCCGCTGGCAGCCCTTCAGGGAAATGTGCCTCATTTTCCTGCGCACCTGAAACAGCTCCGTAAAACCGGTCGTCTCAAAAATATCAAAGATTTCATCCGAAACATTGTCGATGCGCGGCGGTTTGCCCTGCTTCCTGCGAACCTTCATCAGGACGCGCAGTCCCGCACTGGAGATATACTCAAGATTCTCCGCATCAAAAATGATTTCCAGCCCCCCGGCCGCCGACAGTTCAAAGAAAACATCCTGTTCAAAATTTGAGGCATTGGAGGAATCGATTCTTCCCTCCAGGTAAAGAAACAACGTGCCGTCACGAAATTCCGTTTTCATTATCATGCCCCCCGTAATCCGTTTTTTCGACCCCCCGTTTTCACGGATCATCTACCAGATCTGATCATCGGTCTATAAACGGAAAAATTATACCACAAAAAGCCGCATTCTTCAATCATAAGTGCATCTGACCGTAGCCGGAACGCTCAGAAATATTTGTTTCGATGCGTCTATCGAAAATCGGAAAAATCGTGTACAATGAGGCTATGAGTGCTGTGATAGGAAAAATCAAAAAAGCATATCGAAAAATATACAAGGTCCTGATCGGAGATTGCGACCTGTGGCAGCAGATTTTTAATATCGCTGTCATCATCGCGATTGCGGGAGCGGCCGTGTCTGCAGTCATCTCCATCGCATTGGGCAACACCCCGATGGCGATCGGCGCTTTTCTTCTCACAACGGTATTTGCCGCCATCTGCCTCGTTTTTTCCATCAGGGCGAAGGACGTCATTTACGCTGCCGTCCTTTTTTCCGTGGTGGCAAATTTCATTCTGTTTCCCGTGATGTTCTTTACATCCGGCGGCTATCACGGCGGCATGCCTCTGTGGCTGCTGATGGGCCTCGTCATGTGCTGGGTGGTGATCCGGCACAAGGTCCTTTATCTCGTGTACACACTGGGACTTCTGTTTCAATGCGGCTGTATTCTGTACAGTGAAAGGCATCCGGAGACGGTCTCCCTGTTTAATTCGGAACACGCCGTGGCCGTCGATATCACACAGTCTCTGGTTCTGGTTTCTCTGATTTTCGGCATCATCATCAAGTATCAGAACCGTGCCTACGAAAAGAAAAAGCAGGAACTGGACAAAGCCAACGCCTATCTTGAAAAAACCAACGAAAGAATCACCCTTCAGTCCATGTACACGCTCGCAAAAACCATCGACGCCAAGGACAAGTACACCAACGGGCATTCCATGCGTGTTGCCAGGTATGCCGAGATGATTGCACAGAGAATCGGTCTTGCCGCTGAGGAGATCTATGACCTCACCAACATGGCCATGCTGCACGACATCGGCAAGATCGGCGTCCCGGACATGATCATCAACAAACCTTCCAAACTGACGAGCGATGAATACAACATCATCAAGGGGCACCCCGTCATCGGCTATGAAATTCTTTCGGAAATGCCGGAACTGAAAGATATCGGCATCGGAGCCAGATGGCATCACGAGCGATATGACGGGACGGGATATCCGGACGGTCTTAGGGGAGAAGAAATCCCGCTCCCGGCACGGATTATCTGCGTGGCGGATGCCTACGACGCCATGACAAGCAATCGAAGCTACAGAGACAACCTGACGCAGGATATCGTAAAAAGCGAGCTGGAAAAGGGAAAAGGAACACAGTTTGATCCGGTGATCGCCGATATAATGCTCTCCATTCTTGAGGAGGATATGAATTATGAACTCCGTGAGCAGTAAGGAGCATGCCGCGCGTTTCCGCCGTTATGCAGCGGAAAACGGATTTCCCGAGGCATGCTTTCTTTCCGAAGACAATGTGGATAGCTACATCGGCACCGCTGTCGATGCCTACAGGGAGTATCCTCTCTTCCTCAGTCTGTTCAACGGACGATATAACGAAAAATCCTTCACGCGCATGTTGTCCGTGGATTTAAAAAGCAGACTGAACCATATGCTGGGTATTGCCAGCAGCGATGCATATGAATCCGTCATGCTGATCGAGCCTCCGATGATGAAGCAGATTGGCATGCTGCAGTACGTAAAATCCGCCGATGCGGGCGCCTATCTGCTGCTCCTCTGCCCCGCGATGTATCGTCTGGAAACCTATGAGCGATTCGCCCGGAAAAAAAGAGAAAAATGGGTGACTGAATCCACCTGGTATATCTACATCTTTGCCACCAGAAATCGTTTTCAGCGGAAGGGATTCGGAAGAAGGCTGATGCAGCTCATGATTTCCTATGTGCAGCAGCACGGCGGACGCATCTGCCTGGAGACGGATCTGCCCAAAAATGTCGCCATGTACGAACGCTTTGGTTTTCAGACCGTGGATCAATCAGAATATATGGGAAAACTGAAGCATTATGTGATGATTCTGGACGGTGGATCGCGGTGATCTTCATGCAGCACCTCCTGCAGTGCGACCGCGTCCCATTTTTTGCCTGCTGCCCGGCGGACGGCTTCATCCGGCTTTTTTATCCGGACCGAAAACAATTCTTCAGCAGTCATGTCCCGTTATCCCCATGATCTCATAGATACGGCCGATATCCAGATTTTCTCTGAGAGTCTGTGCCGGCAGATCATACTGCGTTTCCCTGGCAACCCCGTTCCGTCGGAGGTAAAAGGCTCACCATCCCCGCAGAGAACCGTCCGGCCCATGTGAATTTCGTATCCCTCTGCCGGACAGCCCGCAAGGGTCGAAATGAATAGATGTATGAATGGTCGGATGGGTAAAAGCTCATGCGTTACCCGGCATTTGCCGCACATGCTCGATATGCCGGTAGACGTGTGCAAGTGCGACCCCTGCCGAGTACTCCTCCTTGTTCCATTTCCGCACGATCCTGTTGATCACGAATTCCGTTTCCACCTTCGTGTATTTCGTCAACATGACACAATAATCGTTTAATCCGCTCTGCATAATGAGATCACTCTTTCTGAGCGTGTTTTTCAGGACATTCGAAAAAGCGGATCGGATCTCCATATTTTTTTTGCTGTCTTCTTCCCTGTCAAAAGAAAGGGTAAACAGAACAAGGGCGGCTGTCCCCCCATATCGTTTATAGTACCTCATGATGAACTGATAAACGAGGACAAAGGAATCACTTCCGAGCAGGATCGCTCCGACCGAATCATTCCGTTCCTCGACGATCCGCAGGATGCGCTCCAGCTTCTGCACCGGCTCCATCCCGGTTGTGTCCGAACCGTCTGTCAGCTGATCATACAGGTGATAGCCATGCTTGCCGTTCTGTTTGACTTGATACAGGGCCTGATCCGCGCAGGCAAACAGTTTTTCGTAATTCCTGCCATGTTCGGGAACCAACACGGCGCCAACGGATATTCCGAGCGGAATACCGTGCTCCTCCCCCATCAGGCGCACGGCCTCCTTCTGGAGATGGTCATTCAGCCGCAGCGTCATGGCCGATAATGCGCCTTCGTTACGGAGATTCTCACAGAAAGCCATGAACTCATCACCGCCGATACGGCTGATGACGACAGTTTCCGCAAAACTCTTCCTGATAATGTCAGAGACCGCCACCAGAACCTTATCGCCCATATCATGACCGAACAGATCATTCACGAGCTTGAAATTATCCAGATCCAGGATCATCAGGGCGCCCGTCATTCTGCCGCAGAGCATGGAGATCCGTTCCGTCCCGTACGCTTTATTCAGGAAGCCTGTCAGCATATCAACCTTTGCCTCTTCCGTGAGGCTTTCTATGGTCTTGCTGTTCTTTATGATGTTTTCTATGCGCTTTACGAGAATGTCCTTGTGGAACGGCTTATGAATGTAATCAGACGCACCGAGCGAGAGTCCCTGCTGCTCGGTGGCACTGTCGTTTTCTCCGGTAAGAAAGATCACGGGAATATGCGGTCTGCTCTCACGATCTTCGAATTCACGAAGGGCGTGATAGGTCTCAAAACCGTTCATGACCGGCATCATCACATCCAGCAGAATGAGATCCGGCGTATTCCTCTCCATAAACTTGAGAAGATCGCTTCCGGAACGCAGACAGCTGACGCGCATGCCTTCCTCTCCAAGCATATTTCTGGCGTTTGTCAGGCAGATCGTCTCGTCATCAACCACAACGATCCAATACTTTTCCATTTCGTTCACCGTTTTGACACCCTGTCGTAATCACATCATAAAGATTATAGCAGATCCACACCTTTTTTGAAGATGCTTCGATTGCACCGCAAAGCCGTCAATACTCATCCAGAAAGCTGTGTCTTACCCCGTCCTTCTTATAGGCGATCACAGTGTTCAGACACACGTTTTCCATACTCTTGAAAATATTGGATTCGACAAAGGGATTACTCTGCTTCAGATCGGCAATCAGTTTCTTCGTCTCAAGCCTTTTGGATGATGTCTCGTCCTCATCGGGACGCATCGAGCAGTTTTCCGTGAAGCGGCAGGCACACTGCAGAAAACGCAGTTCATTGTAGTCTCTCCACTTACAGATGTCGCTCTCGCGCACATAATACAGCGGCCTGATCAGCTCCATTCCTTCAAAATTGGTGCTGTGCAGCTTCGGCATCATGGTCTGAATCTGCCCGCCGTAAAGCATCCCCATCAGAATGGTTTCAATCACGTCGTCATAGTGATGACCCAGTGCAATTTTGTTGCAGCCGAGCTTCTTTGCGTTGCTGTAAAGATAGCCGCGCCGCATTCTTGCGCAGATATAGCACGGGCTTTTCTCGATGGTATCTACCGCATCGAAGATTTCACTCTCAAATACGGTGATCGGTATGCCCAGCGTCTTCGCGTTGCTCTCGATCAATTCCCGGTTTTCCCTGTTATATCCGGGATCCATCACAAGAAACGTTAAATCAAAGGGCACGTCGCTGTGTTTGTGGATTTCCTGAAACAGCTTTGCCATCAGCGTGGAATCCTTACCGCCGGAAATACATACGGCAATGTGATCCCCTTCATTGATCAGCTGATAACGCTTACACGCTTTCGCGAAAGGTGAGAAGAGCTGTTTATGAAATTTTTTCTGTATGCTCTTCTCCGCTTTCAGCTGTTTTTCATCATCTTTTTCAAAACATTCCGGTTTTTCCATAATCCTCGGCCGTACCTCGTCGCCGGCTCATCGGCCTTCTCCTTCCGGTGCAAGCACAAAAATCACGTTATCATCTGCCTCCGGCAGACAATAACGTGACCTAGTATAACACAGGCTGCAGATTGTTTACAATAGATCAAACCATCGTCTTCGCCGATTCCATCGCCTGGATGACCTTTTCGGTGAAGGCATCAAAATCAGGATCCGGCCTCTGCGATTCAGGATGCGAAAGGATATAATCAAGCGCGATCCGCACACCTTCATCAAACGGAACCGTGGTACTCATCTGCGGAGAAAGCCGCTTCAGCTTCTGATTGTCAAACACGACGGATCTTGCCTTATCTCCCAGCAGCTCTCCTGCATAATCATAGCCGTATCTCCTTCCGACCTCGGCGAGAAAATCCGAAGGGACATGGACAGCATGCAGCTCCGTGTCCAATGCCTGCGCGATCGTTTCATGGATCTGATCCCACGTGAGCGTTTCATCCCCTGTAATCTGCACGGCTTCCCCGATGGCGTGAGGATTGCCCAAAAGTCCGATATAGCCGCGGGCAAAATCCCGGTTAAAGGTCAGCGTCCAAAGAGACGTTCCGTCTCCTGGAATGATCACGGGCTTCCCCTTGCGGATCCTGTCAATCACCTGCCACGGTCCGTTTTTCCCATGCACCGCGACCGGAATATTCCTTTCATCATAGGTGTGGCTCGGACGCACAATCGTTACCGGAAATCCGTTTTCCCTGTACTCCTTCATCAGGTACTCTTCACACGCGATCTTGTCACGGGAATACTGCCAGTACGGATTGGCGAGCGTCGTCCCCTCAGAGATGAGATAATTCCTGCAGGGCTTGATGTATGCGGATGCAGAACTGATATACACATACTGTCTTGTTTTTCCGGCAAACAACCGGACATCCCGCTCCACCTGTGCCGGAACAAACCCGATGAATTCGGCGACGGCATCCCATACGGTTTCTCCGGTCAGTTCCTTTACCCGTTCCTCATCATCGATATCCACCTTCAGCTGTCTGACATTGTCCGGAAGGATGTCCGATCGATTTCCCCGGTTTAATACCGTCACTTCCCACAGACCTTCGGCTGCCAGTTGTTTTGTAATCGCGGTACTGATGGTACCCGTACCGCCGATCATAAGGATCCTTCTCATTTCGCTGCCCTCCTTCATCTGTCCGGTTTCAACTGCCGGTTTGTTGTGATTGATCCGATTCCATCTTATTAAATGAATATATACTTTTTTACCTTATTTGAATGCGGTGCACTCTGCCGAAGACAGGGTGCGAGTCCGATATGCAATGCATAGGCATTGACCGCCAGCGCCCCGATCCAGGCACTGATCTCCGCATACGCTGTCGCCGTGAAGCCGATCCGGCCGATAAAGAACGAGATCACGCCGATTCTCAAAAACATTTCCAGAATTCCCGACAGCATGGGAAGCATGGGCTTCCCCATTCCCTGAACCGCGCTCCGGACCACAAAAAGACTGTCCACGCAGAAAAGCATCAACCCGCAGCGGGGAAGGAACAGCTTCACCAGTTCAATCTGCTTTGTGCCGGTGAGCAGCAGACCCGCAAGGGCGGACGGCGCAAAAACCATGAGAGAACCGAATATCAGATAGAACACCCAGGCGATACCGAGGCAGATGCGCAGACCCTCCTTGATCCTCACATATTCCTTCGCTCCGTAATTCTGGCTGGTGTAAGCGCTCATCGCATTTCCGGCCGTAGCCGCCGGCGTCATGAACAGATTCAGATACTTGCTGCATGCCGTGTAAGCCGCTGTATAGACCACTCCGTAACCATTGACAAAATACTGCACGACCATACAGCCGACCGCTGTGATCGAATTCATCATTGCCATGGGCAGGCCGTTCGCCAACAGACTCTTAAATACCTCTGCCTCATTTTTGAAATCATCTTTTGACAGTCTGATGTCGGGCATCTGCAGCAACCGGCGAATACAGATACCGGCGGACAAAATCTGAGAAAGAACCGTCGCGATCGCTGCTCCTTCCACGCCCATGTGAAGCATCATGATAAAGACCCAGTTCAGCGTCAGGTTAAGGACAGAGGACAGAATAATCGCCTTTAACGGCGTCCTGCTGTCGCCAAGCGACCGAAGAACAGCCGCCGAGATATTATAGCAGATCCCGGTGGAAAGCCCGCCAAACACGATATAGCCATACAGAAGGCTGTCCCCGATAATCAGCTCATCCGTCTGCAGCAATCGCAACGCGTGCGGAAGAAAAGCCACACTCACGACCGACAGAATGATCGAAAGCAGCACGCCAAGCTCGATGACCGCAGCAAGCCTGTGCTTCAGCTCAACAAAGTCCTTCGCGCCATAGCTGTGTGCGACAAGAATGCCGAAACCGTTGGCGAGACCGAAGGAGAATCCCACGATCAGGAAGAATAAAGAACTCATATTGCCGACAGCCGCGAGTGCGTTATCCCCCAGCCCTCTGCCCACAATCCATGTGTCTGCAAAGTTGTAAAACTGCTGGAGCATGCTCGTTAATAGAAGCGGCCAGTAAAAGGCCAGGATCAGTCTTAACGGATTCCCCCGCGTGAGATCTGTTTCTTTTTTATGTCCGGCTCTGATCATCTTTGCCCGCATGGAAGTTTCCTTTCTGTAATAGATCGTCCTTTTAAACCATCCATGCAAGCAATATACTCGCGTACCCGTTTTTTTTCTTATTGGTTTTTGATAGACTTCTGTTCAGATTTTGATGGCGGGAATTTAATCGGAAACATCCATGCTGACGACCAGCTTTTCGACATCTTCCATCGGAAGCGGATTTCCCCAGATAAAGCCCTGTACATAATCGCAGCCGATGTCCACAAGCGTCTCCAGCTGTTCCGGTTTCTCAACACCCTCGGAAATCACATCGAAGCCCATGATATGTCCCATGGAAATGATCGCCGCGACGTATTGTCTGGAAGAATCGCAGGAATTCATCGCATCAATGAAGGACTTGTCGATCTTCAGAAGCTCCGCCGGAAACCGGTTCAGGTAACTGAGCGAGGAGTAGCCTGTACCAAAATCATCAATGGCGATATGAACGCCCATCATTTTCAGCTCATCAATACAATGCAGCGCCCTATCAACAGAATCGATCATGATCGATTCCGTAATTTCTATTTCAATCTGATTTGCCGGGATGCCGCTGTCCTTGAGGAGCTGCCGGATCTCATCAATAAAATCGCTTTTCATCATATGCCGCACGGATACATTCAGGGAGAGCGTCAGCTTAACCTCCGTCCTTCGGAGCAGATCGCCAAAAAACATCGCGGCCTTTCTGGCGACGGTTCCGTCCACCCTGTCGATGAGACCGGCCTTTTCCGCCACGGGGATAAATTCCTCCGGATGAAAGGCGTTGCCTTCGCCGTCCTTCATGCGGGCAAGGGCCTCAAAGCCGCGAAGTCTGTGGTTCATATCATACTGCGGCTGCAGATGAAAATAGATCAGGTCATTTTCGAGTGCATTTCTTATGACACGCTCGATCTCGAGAATATGCTCGTCCTTCAGAAGCTCCGGAGTGAATCTGAGAATATGCTCGCTGCTTCTCGTTTTTTTAATCTCATTCATTGCGACGTTGGCATGCGAGATCAGTGCATCCGTTGTGTCTGCATCCGTTGGAAACTCCGCACATCCGAAGCTTGCCGATACATACACATCGCAGTCGTCAACCGTCAGATTGTCCGAAAGCGCGTCATTATAGCAGGCCACAATGTCTTCCAGCTCTTCCTCTGTCCTGTATCCGCTGACCACAAGAAAGAATTCGTCTCCTCCGATGCAGGTAAGATACTTCTCCGTCTCCGGGTAAACCGTATCAGAAACAGCCCGCCAACGCGCGGCCACATCGATCAGGACTTTATTGCCCGCATCAAAGCCGTAGGTGTTGTTCACATGCTTGAAATCATTAAGATCGATGGATACCGCCGTGAAACGTTCTTTTTTGTCGATAAGCCCCGAAACATGCTCCGTCAGTGCGTAGCGGTTGGGCAGTCCTGTGAGGGCGTCCGTATAACCCATATGCTTCAGGCGCATGATGACCTGGTAATGCGCGATATGCGCAGAAAGGAAGAAGGATGTCAACTCCAGCGTTTCCTTTATATGCTGGGTATTCTCCGTGTCAAAATTGACGGCCCACATAAACCCGAGCAGTTCTTTGCCCTGACGAAGCGGAAACAGCGCCACACTCTTGACGCCCGCCTCGACAAGCGTCAGATACCAGGGATGATTGATTCTGCCGATATTCTCTATTTCCTCCCGGTTTCTCGCAATGATGCAGTCTCCCTCTTCACCGAGCATATCCTTCCAGGAGATCGCGATCTTATAATAGCCATCGAACTGGGTGACCCGCTTGATTGTGCTGTTTGGAACAAAATTCGTGGCAAGGATGGAATATTTTTCCTCCTCATCATCCAGCAGAAGAACGGTGCAGCCTTCGGCATTGCAGATCTGACGGATCTCCGCGATCACATTATCCATGGCCTCCTGGAGGTTACTGGCCTTATGGAGCTTCACGCAGGTCCTCAAAACGTCCGTGACGGCGTTGGATGTGTTGAAGGTGTCCAGAAGCGAGTCCGCATCGTCATTCGGGATCGCCGAATAAAGGCAATAACAGACATCCTCCTCCTCATAATCAAGCGGCATGGCATAGATGTCAAACCACACATCGACATTATGAATGTGTGCGTAGGTATGCACCTCTTTTTTCAGGATCGCAGCGCGGTAGCATGCGTCTTCGAAATTAACACTTTGCTGGAAATATTCGGTATATGGATGCCCCGGAACAAAGGGCCGTGAGGTGTTTTGATCCTTGCCGGTTCCGAACGGATTCGTGCGCATACCGAGGACATCCGCATATTTCCTGTTTCCCGCGACGAGACGGATCATTCCGTATCTGTCACCTTTTTTCTCAACAGACACGATACAGGTCGGCGCGAATAAGGAATCAACAATTTTTTGAAAATCCATAGTGAGTCCCCCCATGCTGCTCACGATGAAAAGCATAGCACAAACAGCGTCCGAAAACAACGTCAGGTTTGTCATTCGTTCGTGCATTTGCCCGGTGAATGGATTATAATAGTACGAGAAAAACGATTTGAGGGAAAATTCAAAGTCATGCATACATATCTATGTAACACAAAAGCCTGAAAGAAGGAGGATGCGAACATGGCCAACAATACCAACTCCAATCAGCCGTTGCCGAAGAGAAAGGAAATCGTTGCGGATTTCAAACGAATTTACCACGATTCTCTCAAAGAGGAATATTCAGAGGAGTACCGAAGCCTCGCCCAGCAGATGTACAGGTTCGCGCAAAAGGTGGCGTCTGCTCCCATCACAAGCAAAAACAAAGAAACCATCAGCACGATCAAAAACAACCAGAGAGATTTTCTTCTTAATATGAAATCTCTGCTGGATACAATCCGCACGGACACAGGCAAGAAAGAGGTGGAAAACCAGCTGGAGCGGGAGCATATCGAACAGATCCAGCGGCGGATGCACCGGACGTCCATCTCCTACGGTTCTGCCAACATCTTCGCCAATCATGAAGCGGACGAAGCCTACAAGGCGATTATGCGCCAGGTGGGAGACATTTATTCCCGAGTGGAAAAAAGCTATCGGTCACGCGTCAATCAGAATAATCAGAAAATCGTCCAGGAATCCGCTTATGATGTCATGAATGATCTCCTGAAGGAGAATGAGCGTCATATGGATTATCCCGGAATCTCCGCTCTGCAGACGCTGGTTTCCCTTCCCCTTGGCGCCGTACCGCAGGAAAAAGAAAAACTGGAGGAGTTTTCCCGGCGTGCGTCAGCGCAGGCCGATGTCGGAAACAGTGCCAACCGGCTGGCGGCGCTGATCTGTCCCATGCACGCGGTAGATCCCGATACCGGTACCACGAAATGCCTGTCCCATGAGGACCTGACGAATGTAAAATCCGCCTATGACGATCTGATCGAAAAAATCAACGAATACAGGAAGCTGCTTCCCGAACAGCATGAATATCAGAGCGATCTGGCAACGATCGCCGTGAATCTTGTGCAGGAGCGGACGCAGGTCGAGCGGGCAATCCAGACGATTGAAAAACTCGCAGGAAAAAATGAAGAACTGAAAAACAGTGCCCGTCCTTTCTCCATCTACGAAATTGAGGGCAGGACAAATCCGGAATTCAACAATACGTTTTTCAGAAAGGCACAGACCGTGCAGCGGACCGGTGCCGCCTTCCGTGCGCGCGTCACGCAGTGGAAACAGGATGATGCCACCAGGCAGATGCTGCAGGACTATGACAGCATGATGTCCTCCTTTGATCATCTGTCAAATGATGTTCTTCCGCAGCTGATGAAGCTCGACCGCGGCGACAGAGGATATCTCCCCGCCATGACGCCCGAGGAGGTCGCAAACCTGCGGGACGCCTATCAGGAAGTGGTCATCAAGATCGACCAGTTTGCAAAATCCTACGGGAAGAAACCCAAGAATCAGGAACAGAAGGATTTTCAGGCTGCACTGTCCGGTCTCTATTTCGACATGGTGGACAAGTTCCGTATGCTCGATCAGCTGGCCGGCGGCGAGGACGTGAAGGATCTCTCGGAAGCCCTGGATATCCTGAACGCGAAGAAGGAAGAACTTGAGCATCAGGAGGCTCCCAAAAAAGAGAAACAGCAGAAGGAAAAGGAGGAGAAGCTGCAGCAGCTTTCAGAGGAGGAGCAGCGTCTCAAGGATACGGGTTATTACCAGACCTTATTAAACGACGGACAGCTCTTCCCCCAGATGCTCTTCGATTCCACGGAATCGCAGCGTTCTGCCGACCTGGCTGCCCTTCGCAGAGAAACCCAGATCCTGTCTGGCACCCGCAAGAATTTCAATGAGATCATGACGCGTAACCGCAGAATGCGGGCCTGCCCGGATACAGCCGTATTCGATACGGCACTGGCGGTAGATCCTGATTATCCGCTGCTGACAGACGAGGACAAAGAGGGATTCAACAAGCATTTTGACCTTCTGAAAAAGCAGGCGATGGAGCTTGCTGCCAAAATGTCCGTCTACTACGAGCCGGATGAGAACGGCAGGACAAAGCTCCTCAACATGGATGAGATCAGGGAGCTCGATCAGGCATACCGCGATCTGGCCACCGAGAGCTTCATGTGTGAAGGATGGCTGCCGAAGGGCGATCCTCGAAAGGCGGCTTTCACGGCGCTGGAAAAGATGTGTGACGAACGCGTAACGAGTCTCAGGGCCGCGGCCGAGTACATCGAGAAGAATGCCCCGGAGTACCGCGAAGCACAGCCGGATCAGGAGCACATCGTCCCCAGAACCCGCGCCTTCTCCCTCTACGAGCTGCAAGGCGGCATGAATCCTGAGATCGATAATAATGCCGTCGATACGGTCGCGCAGTTCAAGGAGGAGATGGATGCCTTCGAGATGGGTCTGAACAAGCTTTCCACAAAGCAGCTCAGACAGATCGATCCGATACGCGCGGAATACAAAACCTTCGCAAGAGAGATTGACAATCTCTACAACAATGTGATCCCGGATATGCTCCGGATGCATCCCGAGTCCAGTGAATTTTCAAAGACCGTCACCAGAGACAAGGTGCAGGAAGCGCTCAAGGAATTCGAGAAGGCCACCATGGCTTTCATTCCCCTGCGTGTCGATTACGACAGAAGGGTGTCATCCAAGAATCCGCCGATCACCAAAGAAGAGGAGGCGATGTACAAGACTGCCCAGCAACTCTATCTGCGGGTCAGTGAGAAGTGGCTCGCCATGAACTATCTGCTCGACCGCAGGGCAGAGGAGCTCAAGCAGGATATTGATCGCCATAATGTACAGGTTGATGAGCTGCGCGAGGAACTAAAAAAATTCAAGGATAATCAGCAGCTCCCCGAAGCGCAGCGAAAGAAGGATCTGCAGCTCAAGCATGACGCAAAGTTCCTCTCCTGGGCGATGCAGCTCGAGGATCTCTACCTGAACAAAAAGCTCATCCCCGCGGCTTTCTTCGAGGATGATCCGTCGGCCGGCCGCTCCCATCTTCTCAGCGAGCTTCGTCTCACGGAAAAAAATATTCAGGATGTGCAGATGCGGGCCTTCTATCTGGGCGCACAGAAGTGGGACGAAAAGGGCAAGCGCGACCTCGGAGGCGTCCAGGAGTTCCAGGCATCCCTCCATCAGAGAAATGAGTTTGGCACGCACACGGTGATGCAGTATGCCACCAAGGGAAAGACGTCGGTAAAGGAGATCATGGAAACCGCACTGAAAACCCTTCCTGCAAAGCTTCGGGGCAAGGAGTTCAACGCGGTTATCGACGAAAAATTTGATGCGACGATCGGAAAATTCGGCGGGTATAGGCGCACTTATCAGAAGATGACCGTAGAGCAGGCCATCCGGTTTTATTACGACAAAAAGGTAAGGGAGTCGACGCTCACCGGCAAGGAGGAGTTTATTGCCCTGGATATCAACAATGACGATATCCATGCCCTCGGGAAATGCGGATTTGCAAACGTTTTTGCAAAAGAGGAGCTGGAGGACAACCGGACGCTGCTGTATTTTGTAACCGATCTGAACCGCGCCCTGCTGAATGCGGGATGCTGTCATGACACGTATGATCTGCACACGGATCCGTACATTCCGGACGGCTACAACCAGGGATATGCCAAAATCGCGGCACAGGCGCTCAACGACGATCTTGCGCTGCGCAAATCACCGGAAAAGGGCAAGATCGTTCTGGAGGATCGAAACGATCAATACGGAAACAAGCCGGCCGCCAATCTTCTGCCCGAGACGCGCCTCTGGGAGCAGACCAAATTCCAGTACGGAGAGGCAAGAAAAGAGCAGGCCTTCGATGTGGTGATCGCCTCCACAGAAAAGAATTACGCTGAACAGGTTCCGGGAGACAAGACAAGGGAATTCTACACCACAACAAAGAACTTCCGTTCCTCCAGTTTCGTGGGCTTTACGTCGACATCCGTGACAGAGATGCCCCAGTATGCCCAGGATATGACTGCAGAGGAGTTGGCGCAGGCGGAGATCGAAGTCGAACGGTATTTCTATTCAGATCAGACAGGAAAGAACAAAAAGATTGATCCCAGCACGGCAGATGTGGATGATTATCGCTCCTATCAGGATCCGACGGTTCTGGCAAATGCTGCGGATCTCCAGGTAATGGGATATCTGCTGGGAATTCCCAAGTACAAGGCGGACACGCTGCGCATCGGTTTTAAGCTGAATGCCAAGGGCAAGCCGGAGGTCTCCAATGTGCTCGGCACGGAAACGGACGATTTCCTCTTCTCATCGCTTGCACCGGATGATCCGTCGCTGGTCTCTCCGGACGATATGCTCGTCATGACCGCAGAGATGGCCCAGAAGGTTCTTGACTGGTCGGAAGGCAGATTTGACGCCAATGAACGAGCGGTAAAGGAATCGCTGATGAGACTCCCGGCGAAGGCCAGAGAAGCATTTCAGAAGAGGCTTCAGGTCATGGCCGCCAAGGTCAGGGAAAGCGAGGCATACAAGGATACATTTGACGATGTGATCAGCGAGGAGAAAAAACCCGGAACCCCTGAACTGCTCGGGCTTCAGACAAAAAGAGGCATCATCAGGGTACTCGATCGCAGGGATTTCAATCAGCTCAAGATGGACGATCTCGCCATCGGCAGAAACAGCGGTGACTACCGCACCCGTGAGACCAAGCCTCCCGTCAATATCTTTGATGCGGTGGCAGATCTTCCGAAGCAGAGCCACCTTGCCCTCATGGACAAATGGGCAGCGACCTGGTCCGGCGGCAAGAGCAAGGAGTTTGGCCATATGCCGGAAAGCGACATGGGAAAATCCAATTGGAAGCGCACCATACATGAACCGATGTATGAGCGGCAATTCCTGGAGAGCGAGCGTCACAGAAGCCTCATGAAAATGAAGCGCATGGTAGGCGATGTGGTGCGCATGGACAGGAATCGCAAGAATGAGAGCTTCTTCCACTGGGATACAGGAAAATACACGGATGTCCTGAAGGCACAGGAAGAGCTCGATAATGCCCTCACGCTCTACGATCTGGACCACACCGTCAAAACCGCCCAGGCTACCAAACAGATGATCGAGCAGCGCCGCTGGGAGCTACAGAAGAACGACGACTATTTCAAGCGCTGGAAGGAGGTACACGACGCGAACCGGAAGATCGCGGACGAGAATGCCAAGATCTTCGCAAAAAACCTGGATATCAAGGACAAATCCAAGCACATACCGCTGAAGCCCTACCTTCCGCTGCCTGTCAGAGAAAGGCTTCCTGAGGAAGAGCAGGTACGGAACAAAAAATATGTCCACGACTACAGAGATCTGAAGCCGGTAAAGGATGCGATGCTCAAGCTGAAGAAGAAGCTGGAGATCTATCTCACAGCCAGAGTGAATCCTTCCAGTGAGTTTGGCAAGATGCGTTACGCGACGATGCTCAAGATGTACAACGACATCAACAACCGGCTCGCCGATTATATCACCTACAGCGGCGACACAAGAGATCTGCCGAGCACGGCAAAGCTTGTGGAAATCCCGCCGAAGGACGGACAGCCTGTTCCAGACGACAAGAAGAAGTATAAGATCGTCTATGAACCCATGATGGAGCCTGCGGAGTGGGAGCTTCGCATCCCGGATGTCGTCAGACAGGATTACATTCGTGCCGTGAAAAATGAAATCATGGAAAAGGCGAGAAAGAGCAAAAAGGACGATGCCATCGATAAGGCACAAAGCGAGTGCAGATTTGCGGAAGCCACGATCAAAAAGCGCTATGAACAGGCGAAGAAGGTCTATGACTTAAACGGCAGAAAGAAAGACGTCGGGTTCCTTGATGATTTCGACAATGTTGAATCATACGAGACCATTGTCAAGGAGGTGAAGAACCTCGATCCCAGAAAAGTACGGCCCGTGATCCTGAAAAACCCGAAGAACAAAAAGGAGGCACTGCATATTTCTGCCGAGGAGCAGCGCAAGCAGGCCAGCAATGAGTATCAGCGGCTTATAAAGGGCGGAAAGAAGCAGGGAGGCTTTGACTTTGCCACCATGAGCGAAGTGCAGCCCGAACCCGAGCCGAAGATCATCGTGAATCCGCCCAGGAAGGAGGCGGCAAAACCGAAGGTAAAGGATATCGACCTGAAGAGCATCATGGATAAGGAGCTCCAGCGGAGAGGAAACCGAAACAACAAAGGGACCAACAACAAGGATGCCGCAAATCAGATCAAAAACACCGAGAAGAAGAACGACAATCTGATCATCAACAACGAAAAGAAAGAGGACAATCTGATCATCAACACAGAAAAGAAGGAGGACCATCCGATCATCAACAATGAGAAGAAGGATGGCAACCCGATCATCAACAACGAAAAGAAGGAGGACAATCCGATCATCAACAACGAAAAGAAGGAGGATAAGCCGGCCGCCAACAACGGGAAGAAGAATTCAAAGGTCAATGAGCTCGATTTTGATGAAGTGTTCAAGGATATTGTCCCCAATAACCCTAAGCCGGAGATCCACCGCCCCGCCAATAATCAGGGGAGCACGGAACTGAACAGCAAAAACCCAAAAGTGAATGGCCCAACGAACTCCAAGTAATAACAGTGGAAGGAGGAACACAGAATGGCGGATTTTTCAGAAGAATTCTACTATGAGTATCCAAACGACTACGAACCCGGGGAATTCTCGGAGCCGAAGGTAAAGGCACTTGAAGCACTGCGCAGGGACCAGACGTCAGACATCAAATCCTGGAAGACGGATCTGATGGCGACACTGACAGAAAAGTATATGCCTGCGGAAGAGGTCTATGAGCAGAAGGAGATCCTGCGAAAACTGAAGTACCGGATTGACGATCCCGAAGATGACAGTTCCTACAGCAAACAGGAACTGGAGGAGGAACGGGATCTGCTCGAAAAAACCTTTGACGCGGGACGTGCGCGTGCAAAGGAGTGGATCGACGACGACATGGCGGAGGAGGAGAAAAGACGGCTGCTTGCTCCCTTCCATATCCTTGAAAGCACAAAGGATTATGAACCGAAAGCATCAGCGAATCTGCTGGAGGGATATGAGGCCTTGTCCGGGACTCCGGATATGCCTGACGCTGCCGTTGATCGTGCGGAGGCTCTGCACAGGCTTTTGTTCCAGATCAACAGACTGGATGAGGATGAGGATCTGGCAGACATGAAAGCCCCCTTTGAGATTCGCCAGAATCCCGGCGAAGGCGTGCTTTCACCGGAGGACGCGCAGCTGATCGCAAAGGATGCCGAGCACAAAAAGGAACTGAACCACCTGTTTGCAAAGAAGGTCGAACTGGAGGATGAATTTGTCAGACTCGCGGACAGCTTCCTGGAAGATGCCACACTTTGGGAGGATGAGAACACCACTCTTTCGGAGGATGACTGGGACACCATTGAAGAGCTGAGGACTGAGATTCTGAACGATCAGGCCGAGCGGGAAGGGTTTGTAGCATAACAGACTGTTTACGGTCAAAAGGAGATACCGATGAATCCGACAGATATCCGGCAGCAGTATCCCGAACCGCAGGGAAGGGAACAGAAAATCGCATTGTTGAGGAAGCATCCGCCAAGGCTCAGGCAGGCCGGTGTGCGCGCCCCTTCAAGGCTTCGTGACTCAGGCGAAATTATCATCCGCTCGCATGATCCGAATCCGAGCGCAAAGGATTACGACGAAGGGGACCGGACTCTCCCCCGCGGCATTCTCAACACCGGCGATATTGAGCTGCTGCAGATCTATAAGGAGCTTTATGCGGACACGCTCAGAGCCATGCCGGACGGGTATCTCTACGTGGAGTATCTGGATCAGCGTATTGCCGGTCTCAACCGCATCAAACAGCAGAAGGAGCAGAGCCGGAAGAAGACGGAACGCGGAGAACTCCCGGTGCTGCCGCCTGTGGAGGAGTCTCCGGACGGAACCATCAAGCTCACCGGAGTCCGGCAGACGGAATTTCAGACGGCCACACAGGGCTGCTGGTCCGTTTCGCTTGCCAACATCCTGAACAGCCGCGGCGTGCAGCTGTCTCAAAAGGACATCCGCGCTTTTCGCCCGGCCGTATCCTTTGAATCAGGCAACAACCTCCGCGCGTATGAAACCAACGAGATGAACAATGACGCCGGCTCCGACCCCTACCATGACAGCGAGCTGGTGATGGACAATCTCCCCAACACGGCTGTGCGCCACTGGGGCTTTGAAAACCTGCCTCCGGCAGAGATTGACGAGCATGGCAACGTTTTCCGTGACCACACCGACGACACTGCCGTGAAGGCGATCAGGGAGCAGGTTGAATACGCGCTGAAGCATGATCATTCTCCGATCGCATTAAAGTACTGCGGGCATTACCAGACAATCGTAGGGATCAAGGGAAATAAGCTGATCCTCAAGGATTCGCTGCCCGGATCTGCGTATTCCGATGACCGCGGCGTTCAGTACGCTCCCGATCCCGACGCCAGTTATGAGATTGATCTCTATGATATCGTGCGGATGACCCGTTCGCTTCCGGAAGACTATTTCAGGGATCTGTCTCTGATGTGGCTCTCAGAGCTTCACAAGGATCCCGAAACAGGGAAGGTGGAGGAGCTGAAGGACTATCCCGATCTGAAGGTGGACGAGGACGGGAAGCTTTCTCTCACGCGCGCGGAAAACAAAAACATGCTCACGGTTGTGGGCATGGCGGACACGGAGTGCGGCGGAAGTGCCCCGCAGGAAAAGGCAGGGCTTCGTCCCTTTTATAAAACAAAATTTCCCAATGTGATCCATGAGAATCTCCTGAAAAACAGTACGGAGCCCTCAAAAACGATTAACGAACACCTCACGATTCCGAATGCCGCGCTGTCACCGGAGACGCGAAATCATAAGGTCATCGGAAAGCTCCCGGGATACGAGACAGCGATTGATCCGTCACTTTTCACATCGGAGGATGATGATCTGAACAGGGCCATTCTGGCATCGCTTGAAACGGCAAAACAGGAGCAGCTCAGAATCCAGAAGAATATCGGCCAGAGACAGGCCAACAAAATGGGCGCCCCGGTAAGCACCACGGGCAGCATCTCAGATACCGCTGAAGCAAAAGACCTTTCTGCGGATAACCTGCAGGGAACCGATGACACACTGACACAGGACGGGCAGGAACAAAGAGGCATGGATCTGCTCAATGACGCACAGTTTGAGTATATCCGAAATCCCGAGCAGCTGAACGAGCTGGCGGAGATCTTTCGTACCAAAAAATCCATTCGTATCGTCAACTGGAATTCGAGCGAATACAACGACGCGAAGAGCGCGTTGGACGACTTCATGACAGAGCACCAGAAGATAAGCGAATACATCAGAACCCACTACGGAAAGCCCGGTTTTAATAAAGGGGTTGAGCAACAGATTGCAAATCTGAACGAAAAGGAAGAAAAGCTCAGGAACCACCTGATCGCCTATGTCCGAAAGGTAACAAAAGGCGGAAAGACTGCGGCAGGCAACAAGAGCGTGGCAGATATGACGCAGGCGGCAGGATCCGCAAGGCTCGCAGGCGCCAGAGGGCTTCTGGACTGTATCGGCGGAGACGAAAACGGATCCGTGATTCGTCTGGCAGGCAAACGGAACGATGTGAATCAGAATTCCGCTCAGACCACAGGCAGCGACGGCCGGCAGTTTACCGCACAGGAGATGGAAATCATCCGGCGCGAGGCGAAACTGATGGAGAAGGAGCGCCCGCGCCAGGGCTACGACAAACCGGCCAGACTCTCTGACGCGCAGAAGGTTGAACTCTTAAACCGCAACTACGACAGACAGAAGTCTGAAAGGGTAAAGGACACCAGCTTTGACGCTCTCTACAGCCAGAAGTATCAGCAGCTGAAAAAGGACGGCGAAAAGAACGCTCACCGCCGTGCCGCAGTCTATGCACAGGACGAGCTGAAGAAGCAGCAGAAGGAAATGAAAAAATGATAGCCCGGTCAGGCAGCGTCCTTCGCCTTCCTGTTAAACAGATATCCTACCACCGCGCCGATCATGCCCCCGATGATATGGGACAGATTTGACACATTGTCGTTCAGGAAGACCCCCTCAAAGATCTGTTGTCCGATATAGATCACGAACACCAGAATGAAGGTCAGCGGGATTTCTCCTTCCTTAAAGCTCGTAAATGACGTCAGCAGGATAAACGCAAAGACGATGCCGCTGGCACCGCAAAGGCCCACATTCCAGAAGAAGATGTAATTGACCAGCCCGGTGAACACCGCCGTAATCAGCATGACCCCCAGGAGTTTCTTTGATCCGTACTTTTCTTCCAGCATCGGACCAAGAAGCAGGATATAGGCCATGTTCCCAATATAATGCTCCCAACCGTTGTGTCCCAGCACATGCGTAAACAGCCTCAGATAAGTGAGCGGGGATGTCAGCGGGGAATGCCACGTCATAAAAAGAAACTCCGTTGCTGCGCCGCCCGTGATCACGCCCAGAAGCATACTCGCAAAACTGATAAAGACAAACCCCAACGTGACCGGGGAATTAAAGGTGATCCGAAACTTTTTCATATTCATTTCCTCCCGCATGTTTACTATTCCGTCGTATTCAGTTGTGTTGGCGCGTTCATGAAACCAGTATACCACGAAAATGCTCATCCTGCATCCGCGCCATATACCGGGCGGAGGCTGAGATATTTGGCAATTCTTTTCTTTTGACGTATAATAGAAAAGATACATTCTGAAGAAGATTTGTAAGAACCGGGAATCGAATTTGTATGTCTCCTGCAAACGAAAAGAGCGTGCGTAACAAATATGAACAGCTCACCGGCATGCTGATCCGGCGGAGTCTTACCATCGCCACGATGGAAAGCTGTACCGCCGGACAGATCGTTTCGATGCTCACGGATACGGAAGGCTCTTCTGCTGTTGTAAAGGGGGCTTTTGTCACCTACTGTACTGAAGCCAAACTGCAGCAGGGAGTTCCGGCTGCAGTGATCGATCAGTATGGTGTATACTCTGAAGAAACAGCCTGCGCAATGGCGGATACCTGCCGAAATGCATTCAAAACCGATATCGGTATCGGCATCACCGGCACCTTTGGCAACACAGACCCCTATAACAGCGGCAGTATCCCCGGAGAGGTGTGCTTTGCCATTTCGACGGCGCAAAACACGCAATCCTGTCATTGCAGGATACCGACCCAGCCATCAAGACAGTCTTATAAGCTGTATGTGGCGGATATGGTCGTCTCAAAGCTGTTTGAAATTCTGGATGCGACAGTAAGTAAATCAACCCTGGAGAAGAGACGGTAACCTCTTATGAAAATGACAGTAGAACTGTTTGACAGCATCATCAACACCTCGCAGGACTGCGTGTTCTGGAAGGACAGCGAACGTCGATTCCTTGGCGTGAACCAGGCATTCCTGGATTTCTACGGGTTTGAATCCGCGGATGTGCTCATAGGGAAAACCGATGAGGACATGGGATGGCATTCGGATCCTGAGCCCTTTAAGCAGGATGAAATGCGTGTTCTCGCAGGAAAGAGCACCTACAAGGTTCAGGGGAAGTGTATGATTCGCGGTGAAGAGAGGGATATCATCGCGTCAAAACGCCCGCTGTATGAGGGAGACAGGATCGTAGGCCTGGTGGGAAGCTTTGTGGATATCACCGATGTGTTAAGACGCAAGAACGGATTGGACAGTGCGCAGGTTGTATACACGATCGAAAAACTTAGGAAATTCAGTTTTTTTGACAGAATCATCGATGAGATCAGCCTGAACGAGATACTGGATCCCCTGACCGGTGTGCTTTCCCGTAGCTATTCGATGAAGTTCGTCAACAATCTCATAAGCGAACAAATTCCGTTTACCTTCACGATGATAGATCTGGACAATTTCAAGTATATCAACGACAGTTTCGGACACCTGGCCGGAGATCATGTCCTGAAATCTGTTTCGAAGGGGATCGCGGAAACAGCGGGTGATATGGGACTCGTCGGACGGTTCGGCGGAGATGAACTGTTGCTGATTGATCTTCATAACATCGAATCCGGTCAGAAAAACAGATTCTTTGAAAAACTGTATACGGAATCGGGAGCCCTAAGGACAACGATTCATTTCGGTACAGGTTCGGCGCTTATTACCGCCACCTCAGGCTGCGCGTCTTATCCTGCGGATGCCGATCACTTCGACGAACTGTTCAGTATCATTGATAAAATGCTCTATCTCGGTAAGGGACGAGGACGGGACTGCTACATGGTGTATGATAAGAATCTGCACAAGGATCTCGAATTTGTCCGGATCACCCAGACAGGGATGTTCCGCGAGATGCAGAGCATCAGGATGCAGCTGGGTAAGGAGACGGGGCTGAGAGATAAGCTGACAGCCGTGACCCCCAGACTCAGGGAATTGCTGCAGATTAAGGATCTCTATTATGTCGGGGCGAACGGTCGCATGAAGTCTGTGATGGATCCTTCATTTGATCAGAATGCCTCTGACATTTCAAATATTATGCAGGAGGCCATATTCACCGACAGAACGTTGGAACGTGTGGAGAAAAACGCTCCTGTATTCTACCGGACTCTAAAGGAGAACGGACTGGCATCTGCACTGATCATGCGGTTTGAAAGCAACAGTTCGTCTCCCGGTTATCTTGTGTGCGCGGTTGACCGCAGCTTCCGCATCTGGCAGGATAACGAATGCGCAATTCTTTACTATATCACCAGTTTACTGGAACAGGTCCAAATGGAGCAAGACGGCTGAAACGGCAGCAGCCCCCGTCAATGCCACGAAAAGGTGACCAGTCCATAGATATACAGCGCGGCCACACTGATCGGAACGAAAAACTGAAAGACCGGCTTCATCCAGGGGCGGATTTTCAGGCCTTTTCCTGAATTCGCTTCGACGACGAACGCATCCCACCCCCAGCCGAGCTTTGTGCAGCAGAAAAGGCTGAACAGGATGGCGCCGATCGGCAGGAGGTTGGTGCTCACAATGAAATCCCAGAAATCCAGCCATGCCGTGCCCTCTGCAAAAGGTTGAAAATGGAAAACACTGTAACCCAGCGCGGTGGTCGAGGATAACAATGCAACACCGATCCCGCAGACAAGACAGCCCTTCGGACGATCCCAGCCGGTCATCTCGCGAACACATGCCAGGATGTTCTCAAACACCGCAAACTCCGTGGAAAAAGCGGCAAAGATCATGAACAGGAAGAAGAGGCTCCCCCAGAGCCGTCCGCCGCTCATGTTGTTGAAAACTGTCGCCATGGTGTCAAACAGAAGGGAAGGACCGGCATTGACCTCAATATCATAGGTGAAGCAGGCAGGGAAGATGATGAGTCCGGCCATGATGGCGACCATCGTATCAAGCACGATCACATGCAGGCTTTCGCCGGGAAGCGAACGCTCCTTTCCGATATAACTGCCAAAGATGGACATACAGCCGATTCCGATACTCAGCGTGAAGAAGGCCTGATTCATGGCTCCCACGATCACCGAGCCGGTGATTTTTGAAAAATCAGGCACCAGATAGAAGCGGATACCCTCCGCTGCTCCAGAGAGCAGCAGGCTGTGTACGACGAGCACGAGCATCAGCGCAAGAAGGCCGGTCATCAAATACTTGGTCACCCGTTCCAGACCGCTTTGCAGATTAAAGCTGAGAACGCCGAACCCCACGGCGACAGCCACAAGCATATAGATGAGATTGACTGCGGGATTGGTGATCATCTGCACAAAGCCCAGTTCGCCTGAACGGCCGATCAGAAACATCAGGAAATAGTAGATCATCCAGCCGGTGACCACGGTGTAGAAGGCCATCAGAGCCACATTGCCTGCGAGGCACAGATAACCGTGGATATGCCATTTTTGCCCGGGCCTCTGCAGCTTCCGGTACATTCGCACCGGGCTGGCCTGTGAGGCGCGTCCTATGGCGAATTCCATCGTGAGAGCAGGAAATCCGAGAAGAAGCAGGCACAACACATAGATCAGCACAAAACCGCCGCCGCCATATTGTCCGGTCATCCACGGGAATTTCCACACATTGCCGCAGCCGATCGCGCAGCCTGCGCTAAGCATAATGAATCCCAATCGGCTGCCCAGTCGTTCTCTCTCACCACTCATTGTTTCTCTCCTCCCGGTTGTTTTTCTATAGGCTGCCTGCAAGAGGATCTGCCCTTTACAAGGTCTTACTGCGGAACCATGGCTCTGTTGTTGTTCATCACCTGGTTGTTCGTCTGCCTGTTCATTTCATTGCCCGCGTGGTTATAGACCACTTCCTGCAGATTCTGGTCGTAGCTTGTGAAATTGCGGAACTTCCTGCCCACCTCCTGCTGCTCCTTTCTCTGCGTGATATCGGCGCCGCTTATCTCAGGATGGGTCTTGCTGTCCGCGATCATCTTGTTGATAAACTCGGTATTGTTTTTCTCGATGTTCTCTCTCGCAGCCTGATTCTTGAGCTGCTGCAGATCGAGGATATGCCTGTCGAAGGATTCCCTCTCGGGATCAGTGTTCCACAGTTCCTTCTCCACCTCATTGTTCACAAGTGCGTTGATCACAACATTCTTTCTGGCCTCATCGGTCATCGGTTCATTACCGTCGAATCTCTGAGCGCCCGCATTTTTTACCTCAAGCACGATGTTCTTGAACGTGCTTATCTTTTGGTCATACTGTTCCTTCATCTGCTGCGCCTTTTCTCTGAACTGCACAGCATTCATGTTATTCACCGGGGGATTGGAATCAAACTCCCGGATCTCCCGAAGCGTATTGTCATTAAGGCCCATCGAATCGATGACGCCAGTGTGTTCGTCGCAGAAGCGCTCGATGTTGTCGGCCTGATTCAGGCGGAATTTTCTCTGTCCGCTCGGTCTCCAGTGAAATCTCTGTTTATTCTTCTTCGTCCTGTAGGCAACGGCTGACTGCTTAAGCACGCCAAGCATTTCCTTCAGCCTCTCAGGCGTCTTTTCCTGTGCGTTGCCTTTCTTGAACTCTTCAAGCGCCGCCTTGATCGCCTTGTACTCATCGCTGTTTTCGTGATCTGTTTTCTTATTCTTATCGAAGTCCCTGAGAAAAGTATCGATCCCGTTCATGATCTCGTCCGTTTCCTTTATCCGGGCTGCCGATGCGTTCGTTAACTCATCTGTCTTCCTGTTGTACAGATCCTTCGCGATGTTCAGGTGTTTGTTAATTGAAAAAAGCTGACCGTACCGGCAGCTCTTCTTCTCGGAATCGAGCTGGGCATTGACCAGCGCTTTCTTATAGGAATCCAGGGAATACTTATCCGCTTTATTCTTCTGTTCATTCAGTTCGTTCCTTAACTGTTCGGTTTTCTGTGGTATCTCATTGTCCCTGCTGTTCTTATTCTTTGCGACCGAATCAGATATCACATTCTCCAGATGTCCGAAGAAATTGTCCTGCCCGCCCTGTCCGTTGAACGCTTTGCCAAGCAGATACGGTGAATAATTGAATTCGTATTCACGGCACATATCATCTCGTTTTTTATTCAGCTCCTCGGCAAGCTTGAGGCTGTCATTCCGCTTCTCCTTGAGTTCATCCAGTTTGGCGTCACCCGCCGCCTGTTCCATCGCGATATTGACATGATCCTCAATCAGGAAATCAAGCTCATCTGTATTGACCGCGTCAATAGCGATGTCCATATTCTGTGCCGCGATCTCCTTTGCAAGACCCTCATTTTTCTTCCGCTTGACCTTCTTATCCTCTTTTTTGCCGAAATTATCCTTATTCAGATTATCGGCGTTTTTCTTGTATTCTTCCTTCTTTTCCGAGATCCCTTCCTTCTTTTTCTGTGTGTTCTGGTAGAGCACATTGCCTTCAAACTCTTTTTTGTTGGCTTCGATCAGCTGATCCAGACCATTGTTCAGGTTTTCCAGATATTCTCCCGCGCCGGTCCTGGGATCTTTCCGAATGAGCAGATCGGCAAGCAGGTTCTTATCGGGAGCAATCCTCATCATCTGCGCGGTGATTTCACCTATTCTGTCAAGTCTCTTCGCGTTCTCTCCGGACAGCGGAGCCTTCCCTTGTGGTTTGTTTTCCTGCTGTTTCATCCCGGAATACGTCAGGGATCTTTTTTCTATCCCGGACAGAAACTCGTCCAACACCATGGTGTCTTCCCAGAGTATTTTCCCGAGATCGCCGGCCAGTTCCTTGACCTTTCTCCACCTGAGCTCTCTCTCCCTGCTCTCCACATAGGGCTTGAAAAAGTCGATCGCATGACCGCCTGCGCGGTGTTCGTATGCTTCCATCCCCTTCTGATAAGTCGAGTTGGCTTTATCTGTTTTCTCCGTCTTAGAGGAGAGTTCCTGCTGCAGCCCGTTTATATCCTCACTGAGCTTGTCCGCATTCCTGCCTGCCTCTTCAATTTCTTTGCGGATACCGTCATATTCTCTGTGAGCCTCCTTAACTGCCTGCAGATCTCTTTCCGCGTCGTCTACGGCCTTGTTTGCGTCCTGGCGGCTTTTTTCGAGTTCCTGTATCTCGGCCGGGATCTCAGAGATGCGACGGTTCGCATCCTCATGGTTTTTCTTCCATTCAGCCTTCCCGTTGATACTTTTTAACACGTCCAGCTTTTTCCTGGCATCATCTGCCTCCGTTTTTGCGTTTTGCAGCATATCCGGAACCTGGGTCAGATCGATGCCGTCACAGCTCATTGCTGTGATAAACGTCATCTCTTCCTCAAGCTGCGTGCCAATCTCCTTGTATTTGCGGATCCCGTTTGCTTTCTGAAGAACGTTAAGACTCCTGGCGGCATCATCAAATTCTCTGATCAGGTTGTACATAGGCCATGCGGGATCCTTGAATTCCGGAGTCTTGTTATGATCGTCCCATACGAAATACTTCTGTGCCGCATCAGAAACCGGTACGGAGTTTTGCCACAGCCTGTCGATGAAATGATCGATCTGTTCCTCAAGCTCATCGGGATTCTGTGCATTGCCGTCAATCAGTTTCTGGATATTCGAGGATGTGCTCCGTGCGGATAATCCAAAATCTGTAAAGAGGTCGATCTTTCCTCCCAATCCCTCGGCGGCCTGACGCTGTTCTTGAGTCAGGCTGATATTTTGACTCCGGGCCTCCAGATGATTCCGAAACTCAACGGGGCCGCTGATACCATGGGATATCTGAGCAACCCGGTCAATGATCTTTTTCAGTTCTTCGAGGGTCTCCTTCGTATACTTCATGATCTGACTCCTTTTCCCATTCTGTCCTACACTGCGATACAACGCTCACAAAATGTGATTTGTTATGATATATGCCTCATCCGACAAAATTCCACAGCTGCATTTTCCCGGCAGGTCTTTGAAGATCATGCTTATAAAAACTATCATCATTCTATCACAAAATGTCAACAAGCGAAGTATAGTGTTTTTCCATTCAGACGCATCAACCCTCCAGATATTTATACAGCAGTCTGTACAGCTCCTTTACATCATTCTCCGTCAGGGGGGATCCTTTCTTTCCGAGTTCAAGCGGTATATCCTTGCACTTCTCCTTAAGATCATTCCCCTTTTTCGTGATGCTTATGATTGTAACCCGTTCATCCTCCTTTGAACGTTCTCTCGTCACATACCCTTCTTTTTCAAGCGTCTTAAGCAGAGGTGTGAGCGTACCGGCATCCAGATGAAGGATGCTTCCGAGCTGTCCCACATGAACACTCTCCTTCTCCCACAACACCATGAAAACAATGTATTGCGTATATGTCAGGCCCAAAGGCTTCAGATATGGATTATACGCCGCAACGATCTTCCTTCCGCATGCATACATCGGAAAGCATAACTGATTTTCAAGCAATAACTGTTCGTATTCCTGCGCCATGACCTGTCCCTTACAACAATCCCTCTACGCATTGATCCACGTGCTCCATCTTCTCAGTGGGTTCAAACCTTGCGACCACATTTCCACTTCTGTCAACAACGAACTTGGTGAAGTTCCACTTGATCTCCGGATTGTTCTTATAATCCTTATCGATCGTCTTAAGCATCGCGCTCATCGCAAGGGCCGTGGGGCCTTTACCGAAACCCTCGAATCCCTTCTGCTCCTTCAGATACTTAAACAGCGGGATTGCGGTCTCACCGTTTACGTCAGCCTTTTTCATCTGAGGGAATTGCGTGTTGTACTTGAGCTGGCAGAACTCATGGATCTCATCATCCGTTCCCGGCGTCTGTCCCGCAAACTGGTTGCAGGGAACATCGATGATCTCAAAACCCCTGTCATGATATTTCTCATACATCGCTTCGAGATCCTTGTAATGCGGAGTGAACCCGCATCCTGTCGCGGTATTAACGACAAGAACCACCTTCCCCTCATAATCCTTCATAGAAATCTCTTCGCCTGTAGCAGTCATTACGCTCTGATCATAAAATCCCATCGTATGTACCTCCTTTGAAACAAAACGTTTTTGTTATCTTTTATCATATTATATTTGACCAAATGTATATTGTCAAGAACTTTTTTCACATTTTTTAATCATTCAACAGTGTTCCACACAACTCTCCCGGGACAGTTTACAAATCAGCGCTTTATCAGCGCTGATTTGAATTCTTAATAGAAATACGGCCGGCATTTTGTTATACTGGTTCACACGGAGACAGTTTTTAAATCGGCAGTAAAACTCGTTCGCGAGTATAGAATATCATCGGAAATGTGAAAAATCGGAGTTGCAGAAAGGAACCATCATGGAGAAGTATATTGAAGGCAATAAAGCGGCCTGGGAAGAGGCTTTTGATAACAGGGATGCGTCCTGGGGCGCCGATATAAGAGAACGGATACAAAAAGAAGACTATCCGTTTTTCGAAAAGGAAATGATTGATATTCTGCGAAATATCGATACGGAGGGAAAGACGATCGGTCAATTCTGCTGCAATAACGGCCGGGAGTTGCTTTCTCTGGTGAAAAGCGGGAAAGCAGCACAGGGAATAGGCTTTGATATTGCCGAAAACCAGGTCTCCTTTGCGAATGAAAAAGCAAGAGAACTAAACCTGCCTTGTATCTATGAAGCCGTAAATGTCTATGATATTGATGAGCGCTATGAAGATCGGTTTGATATGGTGATCATTACTATAGGAGCGCTTTGCTGGTTTGAAGATCTGAATCGTTTTTTTGCGATCATAGCAAAATGCATGAAATCCGGAGCCGTGATCGTGATTCACGAACAGCATCCCTGCACAAACATGCTTGCCACGGAAGGTGATGCAGAGTTTGATCCGGAGCATGGGAGGGAGTGTCATTTTTCCTACTTTGAGCATGAATGGAACGGAAACGGCGGTATGTATTATATGACGCTGAAAAACTACCACTCAAAGACGTTTACGGATTATACGCATCCGATGTCAGAAATCATATCCGGAATGTGCGGGAGCGGAATGGTTATCACCGGACTTCAGGAGTATGATCACGATATCAGCGGCGGTTTTTCTTCAATAGATCATAGTGGATTTCCGCTTTCCATGATCCTGCAGGGAAAGAAATTATGAGGAAATAGAAATTCCGCCGCAAATCTTCTATTTCAGAATCTTGGAGAATTCAAGAGCCTTTCCCACATCACCATCCACCTTCAGCTTTTTGGTAGTGAATGCAAGAACCGGATCGAGCTTGCCGTCCAGCATCTTATTGAAATTCGTCATACTGATCGTTATCGCGCAGTTTCGATCATTGTACTCATAGGGTTCCACGTTGATCCGGTGATCCTTGACTTCGACATAGAAGACACCGCTGTCCTTGCCGGTAATGTTGACCTGTACCGCCAGAAAATCCTTGTCAGACACATCCGCCTTTCCTGCGATCGTTCTTACCTTGTCTATCAGTTCATTGAATGTCATCTCTTTCCTCCTTTGAATCGGGCGTAAACCGGTTCCGCCATTGATACTGCCTATATTATACTATTATCGTCAAACGACAGCAAGGATCAACACATACTCTGCCGGTGCTTCACACAGGATTCCTTTTTTCGCGCTCCGGATAATCCAATCAAAAAGTGAACGATGTCATGACAGAATATAAGAAGCGGTATCCGCAAAAATATCGTAAAATGGTTTGAAGAGGTCAAGATGCCTGTGCCGCTCCCGATGTGAACCTGAGAGGAGGTTTTATATGGGTTATGAGAGAATAACAGACGCTAATGTGATCACAGAAAAGTACATGGATTCAATTCTTTTGGAGGAAAGGCTCATCGATTCCGTAGTTGCGGATATATCCACGGATTTTCTCGGCGAATCATTTGATATGCCGGTGATGACCCCGGCGTTTTCGCATCTCAAAACTTACGGGGGCAGGGAAAAAAATGGCCTTGTAGAGTATTCCGTGGCTGCTAAAGAGTGTCATATCCTGAATTTCTGCGGAATGATGGAAAATGACCAGTTTGAAAAGATCGTTGATACCGGTGCAAAGACCGTCAGGATCGTAAAGCCGTATGCAGATAGCGGCAAGGTCAGGGATCAGATGCAGTATGCCGAAAGCATCGGTGCATTTGGTATAGGAATGGATATAGATCATATTTTCGGCGAGGGCGGTCATGATATTGTGATAGGAGAAGAAATGACCGGGCAGACCACGCAGATGCTCCGCTCCTATGTGGAGATGACCAAGCTGCCGTTTGTGGTAAAGGGTGTCCTTAGCGTAGCGGATGCAGTGAAAAGCGCTGATATAGGTGCAAAAGCCATCATAGTAAGTCACCATCATGGTCGTTTGCCGTATGCGGTTCCGCCGATGATGATACTGCCGAAAATAAAGGAAGCGCTTGCGGGTCGGGATGTTAAGATCATTGTAGATTGCGGCATTGCGAGCGGATATGATGTGTTTAAGGCTCTTGCGCTCGGCGCTGATGCCTGCGCAGTCGGAAGGTCGATGCTTCCTGCACTCGAAAAGGACGGCACCCCCGGGGTTTGTGATTTTATCAGAAAAGTCGGTAATGAGCTTCAGTATGCCATGAGCTTTACAGGATTCGCCAAAGTAAAAGATATTGATGATTCGGTGCTGCACTTTACGCAGCATTGGATCTGATCGGATACTTCATCAAATACTATTTATTGTATAAAGAGTGATTGTGAAGAGATTTATAACATGATGGTATAAGAGATTCAGGGAGGTTTACGGGACATGAGACTTGGAACTTCATCACCGCTGCAACACGATACCCCGGAAGAATGGGCAAAGAATCAGGCCGAACTCGGATGCAGGGCAGTTGTCTTTCCGGTGCAGAGTAATGAGCCTGAGTCAAAAATCATAGCATACAGGGAGGCTGCGGAAAAAGCAGGGCTTTCGATCGCCGAAGTCGGGATATGGAAAAATGCTCTGGCCTCAGATCCCGATGAACGCAAAGCAAATATGGATTACTGTGTGGAACAGCTCCGTCTGGCTGATTTTCTAAAAGCAAGATGCGCGGTAAACGTTGCCGGTGCATTCGGTCCGATATGGGACGGCGGATACAGGGAAAACTACTCTGAAGAAGCGTGGAAACGGACCGTATCCATGATCCGCGAGATCATAGACAGGGCTGATGTAAAGTATACATACTTCACACTTGAACCCATGCCATGGATGATACCGACCGGGCCCAAAGAGTATCTCAGGCTTCTCGAGGCGGTTGACCGGGACCGGTTTGCCGTACATATGGATATCATTAACATGATAAGCTCTGCAGAAAGATATTTTCATGCGGAAGAATTCATAGATGAGTGTGCCGATATCCTTGGCAACAGGATAAGGAGTTGCCATATCAAGGATGTTCATCTCGACAGAAGGTATACGTTGCGCCTTGAGGAATGCGGTCCCGGAGACGGTGAATTTCCGCTGAAGTACTATGCCCGCAAGATGAATGAGATAGATCCGGAAATGCCGATGATCCTGGAACATCTTAATACAGATGATGAATATATCAGGTATATGGAGTATCTTAAGAAGGAGCTGTGAGAAACTCTATGGGCAGAAAAAATAATGCAAAAATCACGGCATCATTATGGTTATTGGACTGATTCATGCGTGCCTCTCAAAGACATCACATAGATCTGACAGGGATTCGCCTCATCCCAAAGGAGAGGGAATACTTCCAGCTCCCGGAAACCGCAGCTTATATAAAAAAGATTTGTTCTGTCATAGTCCTCATACACACCCATCTTTACAGTCTTGACCTGCATGAATTCGTATCCTTGAGCTCTCGCCGATTCTTTCGCTTTTTCTACGAGTTTTCGGCCGACACCGTTTCTGTGGTATTCCTTCATCACACCCATAACAGCAATTTCAACCGTAGCTTTCCCTGTCTCCTTCAGACATAAGAACCCCATGGTCCGATCATCGTCCATGGCCGCCAGGAAGATCCAGTCAGCACAGTCATGGATATAACCTTCCCGGCTCTCTTCAACTTCAAACCATTCCGTCAGACGCTCAAGCACCGTTCTTGCAATCGTTCTTTTTTTATCCGAATCTGTTATTGTAACGATTTTCATTTCTATTCCTTTCTGATTTCTGTATCGTGCGTTCTTTTCTCTGTCGCCGGGCACTTATGGGGCATGCCCGGGCCGTACTGACATCTTGGGCAGTTGAAGAATTTGATGTATGGTGCATCCGACAGTACCGCTTCGCAGAATGCAGGATCTGCCAGCAGGGAACGAGCCAGATCGACGGTATCAACCAGATCATTTGCTTTCATGGGTCCCTCCAAATCTATATTCATTCTATCACAGACGCCCTATCGATAGAAGAGCGAACCATCTTTTGAGAAACACATGGTGAGGCGATTTGGCAATTCTGTTCTCCGGGCGTATAATATTTAGATATTCTGCGCCAGAATGATTGGGGCGAATGGATGCACTTCAGGTACAGGAAGGTTTCAGATTATGAAAGTCAGAAAAATCAGAAAAAACGAGCTGCCGGAAGCATACCTGATTTCAGCGTATTGCTTTCATGTGCGTACGGACGATACGGACGCCGAAATAAGAAAGATCGACGCGTCAAACCGCGAGGACTGGGGCGCCTTT